>NZ_RZPF01000045.1:6316-15539 GCF_004022735.1 Mesorhizobium sp. M7A.F.Ca.AU.001.01.1.1 | reverse complement strand
GTCCCAGGGTCTTGCCATCATGTCGTGCCCACCAGTCTTCTTTGTTATCGTCAGTGACAAAAAGGACCGGAAGCTGAGCCGACTTTGCCTTGTCCTTCATTTCAGCCCAAATCAGATAATCGCCCGGACGGCCTTTGTCTTTATAACCGGGGGGGATTTTCGCATCGAAACGTCGCAGCGCTTCTTTCCGTCGCTGTTCGATGTCGACTGGTTGCTTCCCTACCTTTCCATCGAAGATGTCAGTAACGTCCTTGAAAACCGATAGAGCTTCAGGAAGCTGCTTTACGGCAGTTTCAACTTCAAGGGTCAGGCGCTCGAAGAACTTGCCGATCTCGTCCATAGAGGATCCTTGGGGCCAAGGATCGAATCTGGAGAACGCGCCAATTGCCCCTTCGACCTCATTGCGTTTCTTTAGCAGCTCATCTTTTAGCTTCTGATATGCCGCTCTATTGGTCGAATCAGCATCGCGCCCGTCTGCCTGGAACTCTGCACCGGCCTGATGAGGCAACCACAGTCTATCCCCAAATGACCTAAATGCAGCAAGGACTTCCGCCCGTCTAGCGGGCATAAATCTGAATAGGTGTAATAAGACATTTGTATCCGGGACCAGAAGTCCCGTCTTCCAGATCTTGTCTAATTCCTTTTTGGTGGGCTCGTAAAACCCATGAAAAATCTTCCGCATCCAACCCCCCGGAGTCGAAGCCATTACAACATCGCTGTGAACATTGAAGCAAGCGAGACTTGTAGAGAAATGCCTTTCGAAACCTTTTCTTACCGTGTGAACGGCTCGCTATTGTCGAATGGTAGCGTATAGCGGAATCCTGAATGGTTGCGGTCCCACGTGCCCTAGAATGTCAGAATGCTCCGATGGTGCGGGGAAGTAGGAGGTGGCGATCACAGCCGCTATCATCTGCGCAATAGCCTACTAGGCTAGCATCGCCGCCGAATAGCTGGTGATAAATGCGGCCGGGAGGCGCGAGCCAGTCAAGCGGTTTCAGGCCTTGCCAAATCCCCCCGGCGTCGGCGTCGTCAGGATGACGGCGTCGCCGGCCTGCAACATGGTCTGGTCGCAGGCTTTCAGCAGGTCGATCGTGCCGTCCTTGCGGCGGATCTTGGTCGAGCCGACCTCGCCGTCGCCGCCTCCGTCCAGCCCTTGCGGCGGCCGGTTGCGGTGCGAGGACAGGATCGCGCATTCCATCTTTTCGAGGAAGCGGATGGTGCGTTTGGTGCCGTCGCCGGCGCTCCATCTGCCCTTGCCGCCGGAATCTTTCCGGATGTGGAAATCCTCGAGCAGAACGGGAAAGCGCAGCTCCAGCACTTCGGGATCGGTGAGGCGCGAATTGGTCATGTGGGTGTGGACGCCGGAGGTGCCGGCAAAGCCGCGGCCCGAGTTCATCCGGCCGGCCGGCGAGCCGGAGCAGATCGTCTCGTAATATTGATACGTCTTGTTGCCGAAGGTCAGGTTGTTCATCGTGCCTTGGGCGTTGGCCATGGCGCCCATGGCGCCGAACAGCGCGTTGGTGACATGCTGCGAGGTCTCGACATTGCCGGCGACGACGGCGGCGGGGTAGGCGGGTTTCAGCATGCAGCCATCGGGAATGATGATGTTGATGGGCCGCAGGCACCCGGCATTCATCGGGATCATATCCTCGACCATGACGCGGAAGGCGTAGAGCACGGCGGCGCGGGCCACCGGCTCGGGCGCGTTGAAATTGTTCTTCATCACCGGCGAGGTGCCGGTGAAGTCTACCGTCGCCTCGCGCTTTTGCCGGTCGACCGTGATCTTCACCTTGATGATCTGGCCGGTGTCGGTCGGGTATTCGTACTCAGAACTATCCGGCAGCCGCTCCAGCACGCGGCGCACGCTTTCGGCGGCATTGTCCTGGACATGGCCCATATAGGCCTCGACGACATCGAGGCCGAAATGGGCGACCATCTTGCGCAGTTCGGCTACGCCCTTTTCGTTGGCGGCGATCTGCGCCTTGAGGTCGGCGATGTTCTGGTGCGGATTGCGGGCCGGATAGCGGTGATCGGTGAGCAGCGTTTCCAGCTCCTTCTCGCGGAAGCGGCCACGGTCGACGATGCGGAAATTGTCGAACAGCACGCCTTCCTCGTCGACCGTGGTGGCGAGCGGCGTCATCGAGCCGGGTGCCGTGCCGCCGATATCGGCGTGATGGCCGCGCGAGGCGGCCCAGAACAGGATTCTTTCCTTGGCATCATCGAAGACCGGCGTCACGACAGTGATGTCCGGCAGATGCGTGCCGCCATTGTAGGGTGCGTTGAGGGCAAAGACGTCGCCGGGGTGGATGTCGCCGGAATTCAGCCGGATGATGGTTTCGACCGAGCGGTCCATCGAGCCGAGATGCACCGGCATGTGCGGCGCATTGGCGACCAGCGCGCCGGTCCGGTCGAAGACGGCGCAGGAAAAATCCAGCCGTTCCTTGATGTTGACGGAATAGGCGGTGTTCTGCAGCGTGACGCCCATCTGCTCGGCGATCGACATGAAGAGGTTGTTGAAGACCTCCAGCATGACCGGATCGGCCTCGGTGCCGAGCGCTGCCTGCCGGCGCTTTTTCTCGACGCGGTGCAGGAGCACGTGGTTCCTGGCGGTGATTTCGGCCAGCCAGCCCGGCTCGATGACGATTGTCTGGTTCGGCTCGATAATCAAGGCAGGTCCCGCAACCCTGTTTCCCGGCTTCAGCGCCTCGCGGCGGAAGATGGGTGAAGTGCGCCACTCTCCCTCGGTGAAGATTTCGCGGGTCTGTGAAGGGCTTACGGCAAGGTCTTCGGTTCGCGATTCAGTTTCGTCGCGCCCAGTGCCGCCGGTGTCGGTGCCTTCGACGCCGACGGTCTCGACGATCATCGGCTTGTCGTCATAGACGAAACCGAACTGCGCCTTGTGGGCGATTTCAAAATCGCGCCTGGCCTGGAAAATCGAATCCGCCTCGAAATTCACCGGCAGTGTCGTGTCGGTGCCGTCGTAGCGAATGTGCAGCACCGGCTTCGTGGCGACCGTATCCTCGCCGATGCCTTGCGCCGCGAGTTCTGCGACAACGGCTTTCCTCAAGATGGCAATGAGGTTGCCGATCTCCGTTCTGGACTCTTCGGCAAGCGGTTTCAGCAGCGCCTGCTGGCGCGAGGCAAAGACCGAGGACAGGCCGATGCCATAGGCCGACAGAAGACCTGAGAAGGGATGGATCAGCACCGCTTCCATGCCGAGCGCATCGGCGACCAGGCAAGCGTGCTGGCCGCCGGCGCCGCCAAAACAGTTCAAGAGATATTCGGTGACGTCGTAGCCGCGCTGCACGGAGATCTTCTTGATGGCATTGGCCATGTTTTCGACGGCGATGGTGACGAAGCCCTCGGCGACAGACTCGGGCGACCGGCCGTCGCCGATTTCGGCGGCGAGTGCGGCGAATTTTGCCCGTACCGTCTCGACGTCGAGCGTCTGGTCCTGGCCGGGTCCGAAAATGGCCGGGAAGAAATCGGGCTGCAGCTTGCCCAGCATCACATTGGCGTCGGTGACGGCGAGCGGGCCGCCGCGCCGGTAGGCTGCCGGGCCGGGATTGGCGCCAGCCGAATCCGGCCCGGCCCGGAAGCGGCCGGCCTCGTAATGCAGGATCGAGCCGCCGCCGGCGGCGACGGTATGGATGCGCATCATCGGCGCGCGGATGCGCACGCCGGCGACCTCGGTGTCGAAGGCGCGCTCATATTCGCCGTCATAGTGAGCGACGTCGGTCGAGGTGCCGCCCATGTCGAAACCGATGACCTTGTCGAAGCCGGCGAGCCTGGCCGTCTCGACCATGCCGACGACACCGCCGGCTGGTCCTGACAGCAGTGCGTCCTTGCCCTGGAACATGTCGGCGGCGGTGAGACCGCCCGACGACATCATGAACATCAGGCGGGGGAATCGATCGCTCTCCCCCACAAGAGGGGAGCTTGGCGCCGCACCCAACTCTCCCGCCACCCTTTGCACATAGCGCGATAGGATCGGCGACAAATAGGCGTCGACCACCGCGGTGTCGCCGCGGCCGACCAGCTTGATCAGCGGCGAGACCTCATGGCTGACCGAGACCTGGCTGAAACCGAGTTTGCGGCAGACTTTCGCCACCGCCTTCTCGTGCTCGGGGTATTTCCAGGCGTGCATGAAGACGATGGCGACCGCATCGATGCCATCGGCCCTGGCCTGTTCGATCGCCGGCCGGCAGGCGGCGATATCGAGCAATTGTTCGACGCAGCCATCGGCGCGCACACGCTCGTTGATTTCGATGACGCGCTCGTAGAGCTGTTCGGGAAGGATGATCTCCTTGGCGAAGATGTCCGGGCGCGCCTGGTAGGCGATCTTCAGCGCATCGCGGAAGCCCTTGGTGATGAGCAAAAGCACGCGGTCGCCCTTGCGCTCCAGCAGCGCATTTGTGGCGACCGTGGTGCCCATCTTGATGTCGCCGATCAGGCCGCTCGGGATCGTGTCGCCGGCCGACAAGCCAAGAAGGTCGCGAATGCCCTGGATGGCGGCATCGTTATAGGCTTCGGGATTTTCGGAGAGAAGCTTGCGCGGGTGCAGCCCGCCCTCCGGATCTCGGCCGATGATATCGGTGAATGTGCCGCCGCGGTCGATCCAGAAATCCCATTTTTCGGTCATGACAGCCCCTGGCGCTCTTCTGTTCGATCGGTGTTTCGGCACATGCTGTTAGTTCGCTACGGCCTGAGCGGCAATCGCAAATGAACCAGACGATGTTACATGCGGAAACGCAACGTTACGAAACTCATGGCCGGCTGACGCATTTGTCCTTCGACCGCTCACGGCAACGTGAGCGTGTGTTGAAGGAGAGACAAATGAAAAAGCTCATTCTCGCGTCCGTTTCCGGTTTGGCTTTGCTTGGCGTCGCCGCCTGCAGTGACAGCGGTACGGACAACACCACCACCCAGAGCACCAACCCGCCGGCCGCCGAGGAACCGATGAAACCGGCCACCCCGGAAGCCACGCCGCCGGCCGCGACGCCTCCGGCAACGGATAATTCGACCACGAAGAGCATCACACCCGAGAAGCCCGCCGAGCCGGCTCCGGCAACACCAGCTCCTGCGCCCGCGCAGTAGTGAGCAAGCAGTACTTCTTGTGATGAATGAGGAAGGTCGGCTCGCGCCGGCCTTTCTCATGTCGTCCGAGCGCCGTGGGCCAATCCCTCTCGCGCGCCGGATCGATTTGTCGCGCAAAGCCTGCGGCACTGTCCCGGCTTGATAGGAGGGAGCGGTGGCTCTAAGAAGCAGGCCATGTCGATTTGGGATCGCCTCGGCGAGTTCATCACCCGCGTTTCATCCTCAACCTCGTCGGGTGTCGTCGACGTTGTCGAGGCTGTGCGCACGGTTTTCTCCGGCGATGCGGATTTGCGCCGGCGTGTCGCCTTTTCGGTGGCGATGATCGCGCTGTCGGCCAAGATGGCCAAGGCCGATGGCATCGTCACCCAGGACGAGGTGCGCGCCTTCCAGGAGATATTCGAAGTGCCGCCGAAGGAGACGCGCAATGTGGCGCGGCTGTTCGATCTCGCCCAGCGCGACGTGGCCGGTTTCGAAACCTATGCCGAGCGGATGGCCCAGATGTGCGGTTCGGGGCATTCCAACTGCGTGATGCTTGAAGACATACTCGACGGTCTGTTCCACATTGCCAAGGCCGACGGGCTGGTGCACGAGCGCGAAGGCCATTTCCTGCACCGCATCGCCGAGATTTTCCGCATCGACGAAGCGCATTACGAAGCCATCATGGCCCGGCACGTCAATCTCGGCGCCGGGGATCCCTATGTCGTGCTGGGCATCGAGCGCGGCAAGCCGTTCGAAGAGGTCAGGAAACGCTATCGCAAGCTGGTTTCCGACAATCATCCGGATCGGCTGATCGCGCGCGGCCTGCCTCAGGAATTCATCAAGATCGCGACCACCAGGGTGGCGGCGATCAATGCCGCCTACGAGATGATCGAGCGGGGCCTGCGCCACGCATGAGCGGCTTTCTGCCCGACGAGCCACGTGCCGAAGTCAGGGTATCGCCGAATTTCGGCCCGCGGCGCGAGACAACACCCAGGCCCGACATGATCGTGCTGCACTACACAGGCATGGCGACCGGCGCCGGGGCCGAGGCCTGGCTTTGCGATCCGGCCAGCGAGGTCTCGTCGCATTATCTGGTCCACGAGAATGGCCATATCGTGCAGATGGTCAGGGAAAGCGACCGCGCCTGGCACGCCGGCAAGAGTTCGTGGTTCGGATGCGCCGACATCAATTCCTGTTCCGTCGGCATCGAGATCGTCAATCCGGGGCATTCGCTGGGCTATCCCGGTTTTCCCCGGCGGCAGATCGATGCCGTGATCGGGCTGTGCCGGGGGATCGCCGGTCGGCATTCGATCGCCGCCGAGCGGGTACTCGCGCATTCCGATGTTGCGCCGGGGCGCAAAATCGATCCCGGCGAGAAGTTTCCGTGGCGGGCGCTATTCGAGGCCGGTGTCGGCCATCTCGTTACGGCCGCCCCCGTCAGGCGAGGCGCTACTCTGACAACCGGCGACACCGGCGGCGATATCGAAGCGTTGCAGTCGATGCTGGCGCTCTACGGCTATGGCGTTGAAATATCCGGCGTTTTCGACCGGCAGACGGAGGCGGTGGTCGAAGCCTTCCAACGGCATTTCCGGCCGCGCAAGGTGGACGGCGTTGCCGACGGCTCGACGCTGCGGACGCTGCAAAGGCTGCTTGCTTCCGTGAAGCGCTAATCCCCGGGAGACCTCTCCCAAGCAATTCTTTCCAATCCTTAAGTTACAGGCTGTCACTCAAAGTGACTTGCCTGGCCTTGTTTGACACCAATTCGGGCGTCAAACGGCTGACGTGTAGATGTCGGACCCCAAGCCCCCCCCGGGTTGTTCCGACGTTGGTTAGGCGTTGCTGCGTGAACATCTTCGCGCGGTTCAGACAGAACAGGATCACATGCAGAAATTTACCGTTTTAACGGCAGCTCTTGCTGCCGGCGTAATGACTTTTGCCTTCAGTGCGGCGCATGCAGCGTCATTCAGCCCGCGGGCCGATCAAGGGTTTCCCGTGGTATCCGCAAAAAGCGGCAAGGCAGGCCACGACGCCAAGGCGACAAAGCAGGCATCCGCCAAAGCGGAGACGAAGCGGGCTTCCGCCAAAGCGGAAAAGGCAAGCTGGTCCAAACCGAAGAAGTCCATCGCCAAAAGGCAGACGAAGCGCGGCCGCAAGACCGTCGACATGACGAGAACGGCATCGATCGGCCTCAGGAACGCGGCGGAGTCGACGGCCGCGGTGGCGAGCAGCGGCCAGTATTCCGCAATCGTTGCCCGCTATGCGGCGATCGAAGGCGTGCCCGTGTCGCTCGCCTCGGCGGTCATCAAGATCGAGAGCAACTACCGGCCCAACATCGTCGGCAGCGCCGGCGAGATCGGCCTGATGCAGATCAAGCCGGCCACGGCTCGGATGATGGGCTATAGCGGCTCCGCCAAGGGCCTGTTCGATCCCGACACCAACATCAAATACGGCATGAAATACCTTGCCATGGCACGGAGCCTCGGTGGCGGCACGACCTGCGGCACCATTCTGAAATACAATGCCGGGCACGCCGCAACGCGGATGAACCCCGTGTCGGCAGCCTATTGCGGCAAGGTCAAGGTGCAGATGGCTGCGCTTGGATCGCCCGCATAAGTCAGCTTTTTCGTTTGCGTTTTCGGGCGTGAACCCCTTTATACGCTCTGCCAGCTGGCTGGGCGGCCGCACCCGCAAACGCCGAAAGGTCGTGGGTGAGGAAAGTCCGGGCTCCATGGAAACACGGTGCCGGTTAATGGCCGGCGGGGGCGACCCCAGGGAAAGTGCCACAGAAAGCAAACCGCCACGATCCGGCTTGCCGGATTCGGGGCAAGGGTGAAAGGGTGGGGTAAGAGCCCACCGCGCGACTGGCAACAGGAGCGGCACGGTAAACCCCACCGGGAGCAAGACCGAATAGGGACGGTGCGAGGGGAAACCCTCGAGGGCTGTTTCCGGCTCACCGTCCGGGTAGGTTGCGTGAGGCGCATGGCAACATGCGCCCAAGATGAATGGCCGCCACGTTCTCGCCTCGCAAGGGACGAGGGCCATACAGAACCCGGCTTACAGGCCAGCTGGCAATTTCTCTCCCCCGATATCAAGAGAAATCTCTTGAAATCAGCAGGTTGCGCCCTCGGGCGCGCCTGTTGATTCAAGCCTGTCCGGCCGTTCATCCGAGCCGGGAGCCGCTGATCCCGTCCAGCGACGTCTCGATCGCTTTCCAGAGCTCTTCCACCGGCTCGCAGCCGACCGAGAGGCGGACGAAACCGGCGGAGACCGCATCGCCTCGCTTCAGGCGCCGCTCGGCGGAGGTGTGGACGCCGCCGAAGGATGTCGCGGCCTGCATCAGGGCACAATTGTTGATGAAGTCCTCGGCTTTGTCTTCCGAGGCGAGTTCGAAAGAGATGAGAAAGCCGAAGCGCTCCATCTGGGCGCGGGCTAGGTTGTGCGACGGGTCGCCTTCAAGCCCGGGATAACGCAGGCCGCTGATTGCCTTGTGGCCCTGCAGTCGCCGCGCGATGACTTCCGCCGAGGAACACATGCGATCGAAGCGCACATCCAGTGTCTCCAGGCCGCGGTGCACCAGCCAGGCTTCGAACGGACCGGGAATGCTGCCGGAAACTTCGCGCCAGCCGGTCACGGCGGCGATGATATCGGCATTGCGACTGGCGACATGGCCGAACAGCACGTCGGAATGGCCATTGGGTGCCTTGGTGTCGGCGGCAACGACGATGTCGGCGCCGTGGTCGAGCGGTCGTTGGCCGAGAGGGGTCATGGTCGTGTTGTCGACCACAAGGATCGCGCCGGCTTTGTGGACAGCATCGGCAACGGCGGCGATATCGCAGATATCCAGCCCCGGATTGGCAGGGGTTTCGACAAATGCCAGCCGATAGCCATCGAAGCCGCCATCGAGGAAGGTCGAAGTCGGCCTGGCATCATAGGTGATGCCGAGCGGCTTGAGGAAGCGCTCGGCCAGCGCTCGTGTCGTGTGATAGCCGTCCGATGGCAGCAGGATACGGTCGCCGGCCTTGAGCACGGCAAAAAACGCCGCCGAGATTGCCGCCATTCCGGAAGGGAATGCGACGCAGGGCGCGTCCTCCAGATGGGCCAGCATATGCTCGACCGCGTCCCAGGTCGGGTTGCTGAATCGCCCGTA
>NZ_RZPF01000045.1:0-6306 GCF_004022735.1 Mesorhizobium sp. M7A.F.Ca.AU.001.01.1.1 | reverse complement strand
AGATGGCGGCCATGGTCAGCGGCAGGGGAATGGAATCGCCCATGGCAAGCCCGCTGCGACGCAGGTGAGGAAGCGCTGCAGCGCGTGACTTTGCTGTTTCAGACATCGAATTTCAGACCCTGTTGGTGACCGGCTGGATGTGGCGAGACGCTATGCCCGGCAGCGGCTCGCGGCAAGGCGCGTCCGGTTGGGCCAGGCGGCTCTAAACGCTTCGTTAGTATAACGAACTCGCAAGCGATTGTATTTCCATCACAAAATGGAAATCCGTTACCGCCCGTTACCGCTCCCGTTACCGCTCTGTTCGCGACCCTTAATTCTGGCGTCAGCAAAGCGGTCGGCGGCCTCAAAGACAGCCCGGTCATAGACTCGTCCGGTCGTCTGCGTCCCGCTATGCCCGGCGACCTTCGACGTATCCTCGAGCGAAGCGTTGCCGGCGCGGCCCTCGGTGATGCCGGATGCGCGGAGATCGCGGGCCCACATCGTTCCCGGGATGCCTGCCTTCTTCCGATCGAGCCGCCAGCGATAGGCGAAATTCTTTGGCCGGTAGGGAATGCCGCTGTCCTCGCAAACGACGATCGGACCGACTCGCTTCTCGAGCGGCACCCGGTTGATCTCCTCCAAAACCATGGGCGCCTTGGACAGGGGGTAGATGATCCGCTTGCCTGTGGTCTCATTGGTCTTCGACGGCGTGTACCTGAGCACCATATGTTCGTCGATATCTTCCCAGCGCAGCCCGAACCATTTCTCGCCAGTTGCCGGGTCCAGTACGGCAGACAGGCCGCCTTCGTTCAGCGGATACCATTGGCCGATGACGTCCCACAGGCGCAAGGTCGTCTCGAACGCGAAGGCGTAGGTCAATGCCGACGATTGACGGCCGGCGGCGCGCGCAGCCGCCCTGGCGGCGACAACCTGGTCGGCGGAGATGACGGCCGTCCGCGGCGAAGACCGGGGAAGCGACTTCTTCGCCTCGCGCAGCATCATCAGGAGTTCGGCACAGCCGTCGAACCGGCACATGACGCCAAAGCTGAGAGCGGACTCGAGGATGGACCGACACATCGCCGCGGTGGCGAGGTTGGCGCCGCCGTTTGACCAGAGGCGGTGATAGCGGATGATGTCGACGCCGCTGATCGCATCAACGCGCCTGGCGCCGATATGGCCCTCAACCTTGGAGAGAAAGCCAACGTAGGTGCGGCGGGATGCCGGCTTCAGTTTCTTGAATGGGCTTTCGGCATGGCGCTGGTAGATGGTGAGCAGTGACTTGACCGATCCGTCGAATGCAGTCGGATCATTGCGATATCCGGTGCGCCAGAGGAGCATGTCGGCTTGTAGCGAGTCGCATTTCGCCTTTAGCATCTCCGGCTGATCAGCAAGGGCCGACAAGTTCACCGTCTTTGGAGAAAACCCCTTTTTGACGTCGACTTCATCAGCGACCCAAACAGGCGTCATGCCGCCGGCGCGCTTCATCCATTTGAGGCCCGGGGCTTTCGTCTTGTCCATGCGCTGTCATCCTCCTTGCCGTCCGGCTTGCCCTTGGCATCCGCCGGCAGGCCGAGGTAGTTCTCATAGAAGCGCTTGACGAGCGGCACAGGTCGCCCGCCGTGAAAGGCATCAATAGCAGGGAACCCTGGCCTCTGCGCAAGGGTCGGAAGGCGTTCCTTCACCCATTTTTCGGCCGCCAACCGTCCAACCAAAGCTTCGGCGATCTCGCGGTCGCCTGCGAACATCGGCAGATCGTCGAGTTTGGTTGGCGGAATTCTGGTCACGGAGCGGTGACCTCCGGCGTATTGCGCTCAGCGGCGCGCTCGACATAAGCCCAGTCCGGTGCCAGGCCATGATTGATCGAATTGCCGGCGAGTCGGTACTGGTGCCGCGAGACGCTGATCTTGACGAACGTCCTCATGCCAGGCGACTCGAAGTCGGCGACGCGGTGGATCACTCCTTGGTCAAGGCGAAGCAGATGCTTGTCCGGATAGGTCTTGAACGGCCCACGCTCGGCCTTGGCTTCCATCTCATCAAGGGATTTCGTGTGATCTTGGATGAAAGTGGTTGCCTCGTCCGGCTCCCAGAACAGCGTGCCCCTCGAGTCCGACCAGATATAGTTCAGGTCGTCGGTCATGAATCCGTCGGAGTGCCAGCCGCGGCGGTTGCCAGGGTTTTCGTGCGTCACCCAGAGGGTCTTGGCGGTGATGTAGACGTAGCTATCGAGCCACCTCATGCTGGCGACGTCGCGGTAGACCGCATTCACGATATCTTCGAACTGCCGCAGGTTTGACGGGATGACGACCTTGAACCGGTCCGCCATCTTGATCGGGCAATAAAGCCAGAACATCATCTCCTTCGGCGAGAGATCGACAAGGCCTAGATCGACCGGCTTGAAGCCGTAGAGGTTATCCCGCATGGCCGAGATCCTCGAAGATGTAGAGCATAAGCTCCATCTGGATGAAGACCGCGCAGCACCCGACGTATTTCAGGTTGAGTTCGCCAGGGATCGCGCCGCCGGTCTTGAACGCATGGAAATGCCGCTCCTCGTCGGGCACGTCGGTCCGGACGACGGCCCACAGCCAGAACATGCCGGCCACATCCGCCATGCGGATGATCTCGGCGCCGGCCGGCAGTTTCATGGTGAAGTGCTCTTGGACCGGCATCTGGTAGCGGTAGATCACTCGGCCGGTCGCATCCGACACCTTTTGGCCGCGGACCGCTGGATCCCATTGATCGGCTTGAACGGTCATGCGCTCGCTTCCTTTGCTGTCTTGATTGCCTCCGCTCGCTTTTCGGCTGCCTTCTGGAGATCCTTCCGGGCCTCATCGATATCACGAAGGGCAGGTAGAACGTCCCTGCCTACCGCCTTGAAGAACGATCTCACTCCTTCCTGGTGGTCTCGGATGT
Source organism: Mesorhizobium sp. M7A.F.Ca.AU.001.01.1.1 (assembly GCF_004022735.1). Taxonomy (NCBI): domain Bacteria; kingdom Pseudomonadati; phylum Pseudomonadota; class Alphaproteobacteria; order Hyphomicrobiales; family Phyllobacteriaceae; genus Mesorhizobium; species Mesorhizobium sp. M7A.F.Ca.AU.001.01.1.1. Next base: position 3,417 of record NZ_RZPF01000045.1, on the reverse strand, counting down.
AGTGTTCGCCGAGTTTTTCCTTGAAGACTTTCAGGAATGCGTCGGCGCCATATCCAATCATGGCTTCAAGCGCTCTGACCTCGGTTTCGTTCAGAGTGATCGACGCGCCAAAAGTTAGCGTGGCAGTGGTGCGCACGGACATTCAATCCTCCTTCGCATGGTTCGGCTGTCGAGACTCGATGAGGCGCCAAAGCGCACTGCGCTGTCCGTCGCCTATCTTGGCGATGAAGGTCAGAGGGTCGCGACTGAACCGCTCCCATGAACTGCCGCCGCGGTCGAGGTTTCCCGGTTCAATGACGCCGGCCCCTACAAGCTCATCCATATCGAGGTTCATTAGAATGAGGCAGGCATTGTAGAATTTGCGCTGCGCGCGCTCCTGCATCGGGGTGTCCGAAGATTGTATCTGTTTTTCGGACACTTCGAGACGGCTACCGACTTCGTTGATTTCGGCACAAGCTTCGCATCTCGCGGCCCTTCCGCAGAGGCCGCACTTGTCGTCATCGCCTCGTACGGCGTCTGGCATCCCCTCAAGCATGTGCTGCACCATGGCCGTGGCCTGGATGGCGTCGAACAGATTGGTGCCGATTGGCTTGTGCTCCATTGGTCCGAACTGGCTGTTCTCGTTGAACGTCTTCTTGAAGCTGATGCCCGCGTCAGGACTGAAATTCTCTGGCAGGCGCCATTGGAGGAACCGGTCGACCATGTGCTTGATCTGATCTTCGGTCATGACTGCTCGCTCCGCACCGCATAAGGACCGTCGGTCTGTGCCCGCCACCAACCGCGGAAATCATCCGTGTCAGCCGGCTCACACACCATGAGCAGGCTGGGGGCGAGCGGACCTCCGAAGTGAAGCAGTTCGAGATAGATATCCGCGCCATTGGCGATAGCCTGGCGCTGACTGTCTGTCAGACTGAACCTGCTGATGGCGCTCACTCCTTTGCGACCAGGCAGGGTGCGCAGCGGCCGATACTGCGGCTGTTCCTTGGCATAAACAGTTTCGAACTTCTCAAGACCTGGAATGACCGGTCCGTTAAATGGGTCCAGTATGTCAAACATGCGTTGTTTCTCCTTTGTAGCCGCGCCCCTTGCCATGGTTCGGATACCAATTGCCGTACCAGCGCTCTTTGCGGCGGATTGGCCCGTAAGCCGTTTCCCAGCGGGACAGTCGGTTTTTTGGCTCAACATCCTGACGGCAGTGCGGGCAAACTTCTTGATCGTCACAGATCGCCACTTCGCAGCACGTCGTGAACAGGGTGCTGTTGTTCGGGCAGTCGAGGAACACGGTAGCCATCACGCCGCCGCTCTAATCTCGTCACGTATCTCCATCCAGAGCTTGCCGAGCATGTTCTGGCCGTCGCGGTTTGGTCCCCAACCCCAAAAGTCATCTCTCCATGAATTCTCGACCAACTGGCGATCGCCAGTCGCAAGGAGTTTCCGGCGCACATATTCGTGCTGATCGGCCTTAGCGTGGAGGATCTCACGCATGACGTCGACCTTAACGTAGTCCCAGTCTGGCCGGCGATGATGCTTGTTGCGTTCAGCGATTTTGAACGCCTCATGCGCAGACGGCGCGAGGATGATGTTGTGCATCAAACTCCACTGCTCCGCAGTCGGAACGCCTGGCTTGAATTTCATAAAATGGTAGACCGCTTCTGACGTATCGAACCGGGCTAGACCGTCGCGCGGCGTCCACTCCCACATAATGGTGAAGGCCGAGAAATTCGACAGGACATAGAAATCCTGCTCGTAGAAGCAAACTCGCTCCTGTGTGTCGAGACCGTGGCATTCGATGGTCGGCAGCGGCGGCTTCGGACACGGTCCACTATAGCCGTGGAACTTGAACATTTGCTCACCGGCCGGCATTGGCTCGCCGCAGATGTCGCACTTGGCTATTTCGTCAGTCATCAGAAATCGTCTCCATTGTGAGGATGGCCGGCTTCGAACTCGCGGTCTTCGCGCCGCGCCTCCATGATGTCGTCCGGGTCAGGCTCGCTCTCTTCCCAAGGGCAGACGCCGCCAGTCTCTTCCTCAAGATCGCACTGGCGAGGCGAATAGGCGCCGCACCAAGGGCAGAGCTTGCCGCCGCGGGACTCGTTGTCCTCTTCGGGCGTCATCAGCTTCCATGCGTCATAATTCTCTAACACTTGCCCACCTCCCATTTTTGATGATCGGCATTGTGCCGTGCTGGATCTTGTCCAGTTCATTTTCGGCCTGCGTTTTCCAAGAAAGATGCCGGTGATTTACACAGGCCCGATTGCCGCATGAATGAGCGGCTTGATGGTCTGGTGTCGGTGGACGCCCATGTGTTTCACGACAAATAAGGCGGTGGACGTTGTGCGATTTGCCGTTGATCCGCATTTGCCCGTAGCCGACGCCTGATCGTGCATACGGCCATTCCAAACACTCGTCGCCACGAAATGGCACGACCGTTTCTTTGTAGAAGTGCTCTGGTTCGCCATGCGTCGTCCCAAGATCGCCGCCATACAGTGGATCGCCATGCGATCTCAATCGTTCATAATGAGCGCTGCACAAGCCTCGGCTTTTCTGCGTCTTCGCACATCCATCAATGGAACATAGTGGCGCTGAATTGGTCATGTCTTCCTCGCATTTCGAATGATCAGTTCTGCCTGCTCATCGTCCCCAGTGACGTTGTAGAGCGCTAGGGCGACGCGAAGCGGGTCGATGAGGTGCTTCTCCCAGAAGGCGCGCTCCCCACCCGCATGCTGCGCGTCAGGCCCCTCAGTGTGCAGCGACCGATGAAGGGGAACTGTCCATCTATCATCAGATTTCCGGCCGCCACCGGTTTCACCCTTTCCGTAGACCGGATCGGCATAGCGGACATGCGCGGCGTCGACCGGCCGCTTGCCGCTGATCAAACAAGGTAGGCCGCGGATCCATCTCAAATGGGCACCGTCTTCCTTGCGTGGCCGCTTCTGGCCTTTGACCGGGGAGTTGGTGAAGGCTTCGGGATGGTAGGGGACTCGACCGGCCATCAGGCGACTGCCGCGTGGTTCTGCCGGACGCGCAGCGGATTATGATAGCCGGCCGGGAGGAAAGATTGGAGGTCGCGCTTGATATAGTGCTTCTTCCTGAGCGCCTGCATCTTGTCGATCATGCGCAGGGTGTAACCCGGCCAATCCGTCGTCCTCGTGATCTCCTTCAGATAGTTCGCTTTGCCGATCTTGTAGAGATCAACGAACTCGTGAGTGGCGTCGACGACAGCAAGCGACGCTTCGATGTCGAGCGTCGGTTCAAGGCTGACCCATGTGAAGATGCCGGCTTTGTGGAAAGCCTTCAGCGTCGAAATGCGGTTATCAGGATCAGCCGCGTTGCGTTCCCATTTTCGGGAAAAACGCGCATCGACGCTGGTCAAGGTGGTTGCGAACGCATCCCGGTCCGGACGGAATCGGCTGATGT
>NZ_RZPF01000460.1:0-5405 GCF_004022735.1 Mesorhizobium sp. M7A.F.Ca.AU.001.01.1.1 | reverse complement strand
CTCGAGGCATAGGCGATGAGCGCGAAGCTGGCGGCATGGCTCTCGGGGAAACCATAGCTGCCAAAGCCCTCGGGCTGCTTGAAGGTGGTGGCGGCAAGTTCGGGCGTATAGCCATTCCCGCCGCGCCGACCATTGACCTTCCGCACTTCGAGCGAATTTTTTCGCCAGCGACGCCGACGAAGAGCGCGGTGAGCGACTTGCCGCCCAATGCCGACCAGCGCAGAAAACTCAACTGTGGTCAGCCACTCACTCATAGCTAGCAACCTGGCGTCGACGCGGGGCAATTCCTGAGAATCTTGTGGGCAAATGCTACATCGCGAACGTGTAGGCTATTTGACGATCGTCCCAGACCACCTCGCGGAGACAATATCAATGTCACCCCCGGCGAGTGCGGGCGCCACTCGCTCAATGAGGGTTACCAAACCTGTCGCTGGAGGTTACCAATGCGCGTGTTGGTTGGCCTTAGGTTCCCAATCGTGGCTGCAATAGCTCAATCAAAACATCCGCTTAAGGTCAGTCGGGAATTGATGTCGTTGGGGCACATTGGTAACCTGTTGTCCAAAGGGCATTAGTAACCTCTTTGGGCGAAAGCGGCGGGATATCATCCACTTAGAAGTCCGGCCGACGACAGATAATTCTGGACTCTTGCCCCTCACGACGACAAATAATTCCGGACATCACACCGGTGTGCAGTCCGGAATTATCTGTCGCTGTCCGGAATTAAGCCGATCTTCGGAGGTCGTCGCCGCGCTCGTGCAAAAGCTTGAGCGCATGGCTGCCGCACGACACGACACGAAGCGTGGTCTCGATCCGAGAAAGACGAATGCTGCCAACGCCATTGGTAACGGCAGCGCAGTTCTGAAGGAGGTGGCAAAGCGCGCGAAGCGAGGTGTTCTCACCGTAGATAACAATCGCTTCGTAGGCGTCGGCTCCCTCAACGTTGTTTTCGGCGCCGATCCTTATGCAGTCCTCCCGCGTCGGCTGCCCGATCTCGAAACGCATGCCGATGCGGCTTTCGATCTGATCCATAGCGTGGATATCACGCCTCGTGCCCGCCAACCGATGGGTGTTGCCGGCGAGCAGTAAAGCGAAGCCGCAGCGCTCCTGAAGATGCAGCAGCTCCCGCAAAACAGGGGGCGTGAAGTTCTGATATTCGTCCACGAGCAACGGACGCGTCGGGCCGCATCGGGCGCCCAAAAAGTTCATGCAATCCTTGGCAAGATCATATGTGTGCTTGCTGTCCCTTTGGACGCCGTACGCGTCATGCAGCATCAGGAACATCGGCCTAATAGCCTTGGTATGCTGCGCAACCTCACAATAGGCAGCTCCGCTTTGGGCGGCTATCCAGTTGAGCGCTACGGTCTTTCCGAGTCCGGCTTTGCCGACCGCAAGCACCGGATATCGCATCTTGACCGCCGTATCGAAGGCAGCCCGCACGGTGAGCGCAGCCCGGGTTTCAACGAATATCGTCATCCGACGATCCTCTTCACCAAGTCCATCTGAGCGGCCATGCGCTCGTCCTGTTCGCGTCGGCGCTCTTCAGGGATCAACGGCTTCTTCGGCATCAGAATCCGCGCCGGCCGCTGAGACGGGTCGAATGATACTTTGCCCGCCGGCTCGTTGGGGATGACTTCAGATTGATCCTGACCAAGCGCCATCAGCCGAGCTGCAACGTCGATTTTCGGGACCGAGCGGCCCATCTGCACAATCGCATCGCGGTGCGCCTTTGCTCGTGCTGCCGTGCTTTGGGCGCCACGATGATCAAGTGGATGAAGTGGGACATCGGGGGTTGCGATCCCGAGCCTTTTACCCTTCATGTCCAGCACAAGCAGCTCTGCCGGCGCATGATAGACCGGGTCGCAGACCAGCACCTTGTCGTGCGTGTACTGCCACAACTCTTCGCAGGACAACCGACGCCCACGGAGTTGGATCGCGCCTTGAATGATGGTGCGCTCGACCCGGCGCGCGACTGCAGCGCGGACCTCGTCCTGGCTCATGCTGATTGCTGACCAGCCCGCAACCACGTGCTGTTGAAAAGTGGTGTTGGGCGAATGCCCCTTGAGGCCGCTCTGCTTTCCCGTAGGCATGCTGTGATAGGCCTTCAGGAGACCGAAGAACGCCGGAACGAAATCTTCGAAGGTGCCATAGGGCGCAACCGTCCGGCCGATCGCCTCCTGGCGCTTGTTCATACGGTTGCCGGAAATCCAGCCCGGTAGCGTGCTCAGATAGCGTGGCTCGAAGTCGCCGAACCAGCGTTCAATGGGCTTTGCCGAGTCGTTGTAGGGCAAGGCATTGACAACTCGCATCGAGCGACCCGGCCCATGGAACCCGGGCACCATCAGTGTCATGGCGTCGTCGAGGTACGTCGCGAACCCGTATTCATTGCCGTTGTCGATATAGAGAGCTTCAGGCAGGCCGAAGGCTGGATGATCCACCATGGCCGCAAATACTTCGATCACATCACGGTTGTTGACGCCGCCGCGCGTGTCGAATGCGATCAAATCACACCAAACGCGGCCAGTCGCCCAGTCGAGGAACCCGATCAGGCCGACGATATTTTGGTCGAGATCGGCGGATCTGCTGACGATCGAGTCTAGCGACTCCGCCGTGTCGCTGGTCGGTTCGGGCAGCTTGAGCGGCAGCAGGACAGCCAGCCAGTTCTCCAGCAGAGCAGTTGTCGCTCCCTGTTCGGTCACACCGACGGGAAGCACACGGCAAACCTTGGTCATCGCATCAAGCGTGGCGGCGGAGGGTTTGGGCCCGACAAGGATCGTGGTCAGGGGACGTTTGGAGCGGGTGACGTCGAGCGCGCGCGCCACCCCTTCCACCTTGCGGAGGATCTTCTGTTCGGTGTCGAACGCCGTGTCAGCGACAAGGATGAGATCGGGCGACGGGCTTTCGCCGACGAGGGCGGCTGGAAGGTCGAACGAAAGGCCGGCGATCGACAGCGGGACTGACAGAGGGCGGTAACCCCTGCGGCCCCGTCCCGGAACATCGTCATCGTGCGCGAGGCGTGGTCGACGAATTTGCGGACGAACTGCAGCCGATCGCCATTGTCGAGGGTCGCCAGATGGTCCCGCAGTGCCACCACTCCCTGTTGCAGAGCCGCGCGCGCGGCGGGGTCGAGGTTACCCTGGACCGTGTCGACCATGACCTGCATCTTGTCGGCGATGACCGAGAGGACGAGCGCGAGCAAAAGCGGGTTGGCGTATGCTCTGACGAGCGACTGCTCGTTGATCTGGTCGCGGGTCGCCGCCGTATAGGTCTCCGGATAGACGTTCTTGAGTAGCCCCTCCTGGTCGGCGCCGACCTGTTCTCCCGAGAAGACGAAGCTGGGCTTGTTTCCGGGCCAGGGCCAGCGCATCACCGATTCCGCCTTGGCGAAGAAGGCCTGGATATTGGAGTCCTGGGCCGACAGGCCCATCATGATGGTCGGCTTCGAAACGGCAATATCGAGCAGACGGTTGATCACGGCTTGATTTTCGGGTGCGGCGGCCCAACGGTTGATTTGCGAGTAGCGACCGACAAGAAACGGCCTGTAGGTTTCCTCGTCGGCGACGGCCAACACCGCGCAGCCATGAAATTTGATGATTTGACCGGTAAGCTCCGGCTGACGAAGATCCTCGGCGCGAACGCAGACCACGAGCTTGGGAACGCCTCCCGTCAGTTCGGCAACAGCCTTCTCGACCAGTCCGTCCCAGTTCGCCGTGGCGATGCTGGACGCACTGCCCTCGAGAACTAGAATGCCCATACATAGATGCTCGACATCGGGTTCGATGGCGGGGTTCGCGAAGGTGGCGGGGACGCCCACGCCGTCCCACAGCAAATAGTCATCGGCCTTGCCGGCAACGGTGACGTCGAGCAGCCGAGCATAATTGTTGGTCAGCCGCGCGACAATGGCGGCCTGGTCCGGCCAAGCGGCGAAGCCAAGGGTGAAATCGACCCTTGCCCATTCGTCGGCCGACAGCGGGGCGAGGCCGAGGGCACGCTTGAGGGCTATGTTATAGGGGCAGTTGGGGTTGGCCGGATCGCTCTGCTGGCGCAGAAACTCCATCACACGCACGATGATGTGCTTCAGGCCATCTACCCGTCCGAATGAGATGCCCGAACCAAGCCAAAAGGCATACTGGTCCTCGGCGATGCCCGTCGCGACGCTGCGAAAGGGACCATCGAGGATGTCGAGGGTTTGACGAACGGAAATCGTTGAAGCGCTTGGCGCAGCTGACATACTTTGGCTTTCGACGCGCGGATAGATAGTGACCGTAGAAGAGCATGGCGCGCGCGGCTAGATAGCGACACCGCCAAGTGGAACGCCATGCTCCGACAGCAGGCGCTATTTCGGCGTGTCAGCGGCCGGCACATCTGTGTTGAGCGTCGCTTGCAGCGTTTCGATGCGCGCGAGGATCTCGTCGAACGAATAAGATGTCTCGTCGAACATCATCGCCTGCATGGCCGAGTAGTCGGCGCGCAAATCTTTCAGGCGGTGCTGGGCGGGCATGAGGCGCAACGTGCCGGGGTGGGCGGTATCGTAGCTCGCCCAGCTCGATCGAAAGTACACGGCCTTGTGCCTGGCGACCTGCGCCAGCATGTCGAAGTCAACCGCCGCCTCCTGCCCCTCGGCCGTGTCGAGAAGCATCGCCACATCATAGTAACGGCGTGAAAAATACTGAGTGGTCGGAGAGTCGTCGGGACGGTGCGCTTCGGAGTGAAGCGCAGTGACCTTCTCCCAGAACGTTCTGCGCGCCGCCAGCACTGTGACGGTGCAATCCGGATTCTCGAAGAACGCGGGGAAATCGTCAGCTGAATAGGGCCGGATGGTCTTCTGCTCGGTCGGCCAAGGATCGCCGCGCGCACCGAACTCTAGTTTGACGCGCGGGGTGATGTAGGTGACGCCTTGATAGTCCTGACCGGTCAGGGCGGCCGGATAGTGAAAGTTCAGGGTCTGGGGATCGTTGGCGTCGATCTCGAGCGACCAGTTGCCCTTGACCGGCTCGACAAGTTGGACGGCGATCGACTCTCGAAGGGCAGGAAGCATCTTGTTGGCGATGTGCTTTTCGACATCGGCCATGAGCGCGTCGATGAGCTTGGCGGACTGCTTCTTGCTGATCCCTTCCCGCTCTGGATTACGATCGCCATCATAGCCCAGATCGGCGCGGTCGAAGGAGAGGTCAATGTCTTCCGAAAAGCGTCGAATTGCACCATAGGCCTTGGAGAGAGAGGTGCCGCCTTTGAATACCAGAGTGGGCGCATCGCCCTTCTGAAGTTCAAAGAGTCGCTTTAAGGTCCAGCAAACCCAGAAGTCCTTCTCAATGATGATGCTGGCGACGCCACGCAAGGCGCCGGACTCGCCGAAGACAGCCGCCCTTTCGGACGCGTTCTGGCGAGCGAAGCTATCCATTGACCGC
>NZ_RZPF01000459.1:0-5414 GCF_004022735.1 Mesorhizobium sp. M7A.F.Ca.AU.001.01.1.1 | reverse complement strand
GTGTTCATGATGATTGCCCGCGCGGCGAAGGAGGGCTGGCCTTGCCCGAGCGACGCCGCGATCGCCCGCGCCTACGGCTCGCACTCGCTGCGCCGCGCCCGGCGCCTCTTGACCTATATCGAGGAGCAGGGCCTCATCGTCTGCCAACTCGACGGGACAGGCCGGCGCACCGTGACACTGGTCGAATTGGCCTGGGCCACCGCACCGGGAGATCCGAATGCCGAGGAGGTGGAGCAGGGAAGCCTGGCGCTGTGAGGCGGCGCGGGTGCTTTGAGCGAATGATGCGATAGGCTTTTTCAGTCACCGTCATCGCGACAAATTTCTGATGGCAACCGTGAAATCGCCGACGGCGAGATGCGTCATGCAGGCGCTTGCGTTTCGATGGCGCTCACCGGTTCGCCCCAATCACCCACTGTTCCTGATCGACGAGCGTGCCGGTCATCGGCCCGGCAGCATCCGAAAGCAGGAAGACGGCGAGGTTGGCGATATCGCTGGTCGAGAACAGGCGGCCGAAGGGTTGCGAGGCGTTGGCGGCATCGAGCCAGCCCGGCCCGTTGCCCAGCGTGTCGGCTTGCATGACGCGTTCGGCCGGCGTGTCGGTCCAGCCGACATTGATGCCGTTGACGCGGATGCGATCGAAGCGATGGGCGTTGGCGGCGTTTTTGGTCAGCGTGGCCAGCGCGCCCTTGCTGGCGGAATAGACGGCGAGCTCCGGCGAGCCGCAATGGTCGTTGATCGACAGGATGTTGACGATGGCGCCGCGCTCTCCGCGCTTCTTCATGTCGGCGATGGCCGCCTGCATGAGGAAGAACGGCGCCCGCGCGTTGACCGCGAACAGCGAGGCCCAGCCGTCGAGATCGGCATCGAGGAACGAGGCCCGGTCGGTCAGCCCTGCGGCGTTGACCAGCGCATCGATGCGGCCGAAGCGCTCGATGCAGGCTTGCGCCAAAAGGGCAGGGGCTGCCGGGTCGGCGAGGTCGGCGGCGACGAAAACCGTCGGCGTGCCGAGCCGCGAAAGCTCTTCCGCAACGGCATCGCCGCGCGTCTTCTCGCGCCCGGTGACGAGCAGGCCGCCCGCGCCGCAGCGCGCCAGCGTCTCGGCGATGGCGCGGCCAATGCCTTGCGTCGAGCCGGTGACCAGCGCCACCTTGCCGTTGAGTTGGAGCTCCATTCCTCTTCCCCGCCTCGCATCTGATTTCAGGCTAGCGCGGCGCGATCGTTTTACAATACGGAAATTGGAAATCTTGGAGTGGAGGTTGTTGGCTGTCGCGCTGCGTGGGGCCGGCGAGAGCCTGCCCCAATGTCGTGATTCCCTACGTAGCGGAGGCCGTCGCAAAGACCCTAGTGGACCGTGATTATGCCCTCGACGGCCCGCCATTCCGAAGGCTGGATGAGCTGGTGATGAGCAACGCGAACCGAGTGGAGCGGACCATCGAGTTCGCGCTCCCAATATTGGAGAAAACCCTTGAGTTCGGGAAAGGCTGGAGCGAGATCATAGTCCTGCCAGACATAGAGCTGAAGCAGGCTTGGATGATCGGGCAGGTAATAGTGGATTTCGGCCGTCGTCAGGCCATAACCTTCCATTTGCAGGCGGAATTCGTTGCTGACCGTATCGGCCATGTCTTTCTCCTTCTCCGCTGAGGCATCGAGCCGGCGGCATTTGTGTCGAACCCGCCCAATGCCGGGCCGGGGCGATTGGTTCTGTCCCTCTTTAAACAACGCCGCGAGAAGCTCGCGGGTTCCGAAAATAGCCACGCCATAACAGTGTCTTGGCGCTCTTTCTTGTCGAATATAAAAATTTTTGCGCTGGTCTCTTGAAACCGAAAAAGGGCAAAACTAGCTCGATATGCGCCGCGATGCCTGACGAAGGGTCGCGGCGTTCCGCACCGGTCCGATATTGCCGGTTCGGTGCGGAGGAACCTCAAAACCTGTTTGTCCACGAGGAGAACGACATGGCGTTCCGTCCATTGCATGACCGTATTCTGGTCCGCCGCCTTGAAGCCGAGGAGAAGACCTCCGGCGGCATCATCATCCCCGATACCGCAAAGGAAAAACCGCAGGAAGGCGAAGTGCTCGCCGTCGGTCCCGGCGCGCGCGACGACAGCGGCAAGCTTGTCGAACTCGATGTCAAGGTCGGCGACCGCATCCTGTTCGGCAAATGGTCCGGCACCGAGATCAAACTCGACGGCGAGGACCTGCTCATCATGAAGGAAAGCGACGTGATGGGTATCATCGATGAGATCGCCGAAGTGAAGAAGGCCGCCTGACGGCTTCTTGTATCCAACCAGTCAACGAATGCTGCCTAGATAAAGGAGTGATCCAATGGCTGCCAAAGAAGTGAAATTCCATACCGAAGCGCGCGAGAAGATGCTGCGCGGCGTCGACATCCTTGCCAATGCGGTGAAGGTGACGCTCGGTCCCAAGGGGCGCAATGTGGTCATCGACAAGTCGTTCGGCGCGCCGCGCATCACCAAGGACGGCGTCACCGTCGCCAAGGAGATCGAACTGGAGGACAAGTTCGAGAACATGGGCGCCCAGATGGTGCGTGAGGTGGCCTCCAAGACCAACGACCTTGCCGGCGATGGCACGACGACCGCAACGGTGCTTGCACAGGCGATCGTCAGGGAAGGGGCCAAGGCGGTTGCCTCGGGTATGAACCCGATGGATCTGAAGCGCGGCATCGACAAGGCGGTCGATGCGGTGGTCGCCGAACTGAAGACCAATGCCCGCAAGGTCACTCGAAACGACGAGATCGCGCAGGTCGGCACCATCTCCGCCAATGGCGATGCCGAAATCGGCCGCTTCCTCGCTGAGGCGATGGAGAAGGTCGGCAATGAAGGCGTCATCACGGTGGAGGAGGCCAAGACCGCCGAGACCGAACTCGAAGTCGTGGAAGGCATGCAGTTCGATCGCGGCTACCTCTCGCCCTATTTCATCACCAACCAGGACAAGATGCGCGTGGAGCTCGACGAGCCCTATGTGCTGATCCACGAGAAGAAACTCTCCAATCTGCAAGCGATGCTGCCCGTGCTCGAAGCCGTGGTGCAGTCTGGCAAGCCGCTCCTGATCATCGCCGAGGATGTGGAGGGCGAGGCGCTTGCCACGCTGGTCGTCAACAAGCTGCGCGGCGGCCTCAAGGTCGCGGCCGTCAAGGCGCCGGGCTTCGGCGACCGCCGCAAGGCCATGCTGGAGGACATCGCCATTCTCACCGGCGGCACCGCGATCTCGGATGATCTCGGCATCAAACTGGAAAATGTAACGCTGCAGATGCTGGGCCGCGCCAAGAAGGTGGTGATCGAGAAGGAAAACACCACCATCGTCGATGGTGTCGGCCGCAAGGAAGAGATCCAGGGCCGTGTCGCACAGATCAAGGCGCAGATCGAGGAGACCACCTCCGACTATGACCGCGAGAAGCTGCAGGAGCGGCTGGCCAAGCTCGCAGGCGGCGTTGCGGTGATCCGGGTCGGCGGCTCGACCGAGGTCGAGGTCAAGGAGCGCAAGGACCGTGTCGACGACGCACTGCATGCAACCCGCGCGGCCGTCGAGGAGGGCGTGCTGCCCGGCGGCGGCGTCGCCTTGCTGCGGGCGGCCAAGGCGCTCGATACCGTGCAGACCGACAATTCGGACCAGAGGACAGGTGTCGACATCGTGCGCCGTGCCATCGAAACGCCGGTCCGGCAGATCGCCGAGAATGCCGGCGCCGAAGGCTCGATCATTGTCGGCAAGCTGCGCGAGAAAAGCGAATTCGGCTGGGGCTGGAACGCCCAGACCAATGAATTCGGCGATCTCTTCGGCCAGGGCGTTATCGACCCGGCCAAGGTGGTGCGCACCGCCCTCCAGGACGCGGCATCGGTCGCCGGCCTGCTGGTGACCACGGAGGCGATGGTGGCCGAGAAGCCGAAGAAGGAAGCCGCCGCCCCGGCAATGCCCGCCGGCGCCGGCATGGACTTCTGAAGTCGCGGCCCAATCCGCCCGCTCCCCTGGCGGGGAGCGGGCGTCAGTCGAAGAGAGAGTGGAGGTAAAGATGGATGCAATGGCTGGCCTCGGATCCGTACCGGCTCCTACGCATCAAGCGAAGGAATTCCTGGCCTATGAAACAGAATGCAGGAACGTGCTGAAGCCGCTGCTGGCAGGGCTGCTCGACATGGCTGAAGCCGCCGGCTGGAACCGGCGAACCGCGGCGTCGGCACTGATGTTCCTCGCAGCGCAGCAAGTGTCGGCAACATCCGAGGTATCCGCCGGCAGCGGCTGAACGGAAATCGGCCAGTCCCTTCACCTATCCGCGGCGGGCCGTGCTTCCCGGTGTTCGGCCCGCTGCAGGCCCTGAACAATCGAGAGGAGGTACAAGCCATGAATCGCGGGCAATTCGAAGAACCGGTCACACTTCTGGTCGGAATGGGCTTTCCGAGGATGATCGACAGCGTGATGGAAGCCTATGCACTGCTGCAGGACTGGCCGAGCGCCGGCCGCAACGGCGCCCATGCCATCGCACTCAACGCTTGCAAGGCGGGCATCGTCGGCGAAATCGATCCGGAGACGGTGCGGGCCACGCTGGTCAGCTTCGCGCGCCGCCACGACATACTGGTGCCTGACATGGTTACGCCGCTCGCGACGGTGGCGGGTGGTGCGCTGCGCACCAGCTGAACTACGATGACGGCGCTGCAACAGCGCCTGAACACGCTGTTCTTGCGATAGGCCAGGCGCCCACCGGACACGTTGGAATTCCGTTTCGGGCGGTAGTGTTCTCGTTGGTCAGTCGAGCGAACGCGTCAGCAAGACTGACCTGTTCTGCCCGAATAGCGCCTCTGAGCGCGCCCTTCCGGTTAAAAAAGTATCATCCATTGTCTTGAATCGTGGTGGCGCCTGTTGTCATGAGCCGGTACCGTGGCTCTTGAAATGCAGAGCCGAAACCAATTCGGCCGGTTTAGGGAATTGGGCCGAACGCGGCAAATATCCGTGCCGGCCGGGAGGAAACGGACATGGAACCGGACCTGGAAGTTGTCCAGATACGACGCGGGGAGTCCTTCAAGGCGTGGTCGCATGGCTACCCCTTCCATACGGTGCGCTGGCACTTCCATCCAGAATATGAACTGCATCAGGTAATCTTCACCAACGGCCGCTATTTCGTCGGCGACTTCATCGGCGAGTTCGAGCCGGGCAATCTGGTGCTGACGGGGCCGAACCTGCCGCACAATTGGGTCAGCGACATCCCCAAGGACAGCTCGATCCCGCTGCGCGGCCGCATCATTCAGTTTTCCGAAAGTTTCATCGGCGATGCCATGCATGTGCTGCCGGAGCTGGCGGGGCTTGCGGCTCTGCTCGAGGCGTCGCGGCGCGGCGTGCTGTTTTCCAACCGCACCAGCAAGGCGCTGGCGCCATTGATGGAAGAGATGATGCAGGCGCAGGGCGTGCGC
>NZ_RZPF01000458.1:0-5428 GCF_004022735.1 Mesorhizobium sp. M7A.F.Ca.AU.001.01.1.1 | reverse complement strand
GACGCCTTGGGCGCGAGCCGATGCGGCCGTGCGCTTCAGCACCGTCATGCGGTCGGCGGTCCGCGCCACCGACAGCGAGCCACAATTCTTCCAACCGGTGGCGAGCCCGGTCTCGGCCTCCAGCTCGCCATAGAGCTGCGTGGAGTATTTGATCAGGCTGGTCATGTTGGAATGACTGCGCAACTGGCCGACAAGCCCTGCGGCGTGCCAGGTGGTGCCACCGCTGAGTTGCCCCTGTTCGAGCAGCACGACATCGGTCCAACCGAGCTTCGTCAGATGATAGGCGACCGAGCAGCCAATGATACCGCCGCCGACGATGACGACGCGCGCTTGCGTAGGGAATTCGTTTGCCATGGGACATCCTGCCGTTTTGACACCGGTTGGATCATAGCAGCCGAATTCCAAATATCAACACAAAATACCACAAAATATCACATCAAAGAGGCAATCATCAGCTCAGGCCCTTTGCGCGCAAGCGCTTCAGCGATGTCAGCCTGCGGTTTCGCGTCGACGATCACGCCGGCGGCGCGTTGAAAATTCGGAATCCTGAGCGGCGTCAGCTTTGCGAACTTGCTGCTGTCGAGAACGAAGTAGGTTTTGGCGGCAAGCGCGATCATGCGGCTGCGCTGTTCGGCGCCGGCGCGGGTGAAATCGGTCACCTCGCCGTCGGGCGACAGCGCGCCACCACCGAGGAACGCGATGTCGACGCGAAAGCGCGACATGGCTTCGAGCATGTCGATTCCCGAGGCCGCTTCCTCGCCCGGATCGACTTCGCCACCCAGCACATGCACGCGCATGCCTGAGACGTGGCACAGCAGAAGCGCGATCTTCAGGCTCGCCGTGCAGATGGTGAGATCGCGCAGGTCGGCCATGGCTTGTGCGATGGCCAATGTGGTGGTGCCGGAATCGAGGAACACCACCATGCCGTCCTTTACAAGACCGGCGGCCAGCCTGCCGATCGCGGCCTTGCCTCCGGCATTTTCGTGGCTGCGCAAGCTCATTGCCGGTTCGCTCGGCTCGAAGCGGGCGGCGCCGCCATGGACGATGCCGAGCCGTCCCTTATCCGACAGCAGCTTCAAATCACGGCGGATGGTTTCGCGCGAGACATCGAAGAACCCGGCCAGTTCGGCGACACTGACAGACCCCTGGGCGCCCAGCCGCCGCAGGATCTCTTCGTGGCGACGTGGAGCAAGGGCGCGCGCCGGCAGGCTGCTG
The DNA here is from genome assembly GCF_004022735.1 of Mesorhizobium sp. M7A.F.Ca.AU.001.01.1.1. Lineage (NCBI taxonomy): Bacteria > Pseudomonadati > Pseudomonadota > Alphaproteobacteria > Hyphomicrobiales > Phyllobacteriaceae > Mesorhizobium > Mesorhizobium sp. M7A.F.Ca.AU.001.01.1.1. Next base: position 4,213 of record NZ_RZPF01000458.1, on the reverse strand, counting down.
TCGGGGGACATGATGATCCTCGGATCGAGTAGCGATGTTGCAATATGTGGCAGTGATCGTGCGCAGAGGCAACTCAAGCCATGTCGTCAGGATTTTCGCGACAGGCCATCTTCCCTGATCGCGCTGACCAGCGTCTCGCTTCCCTCGCGAAGATGCTGCCTCAGAATGCCTATGGCCCTGTCGCCGTCGCGCCGCCGGCAGGCGGCCAGCAGATCGCGGTGCTCCGTCTGCGAGCGGCTGCGATAGTCCAGGTTCGACAGCAGGATGCGGACGTAGCGATCGGCGGCATTGTGGTGCGCCTCGATTAAGGCCAGCAATCGATTGTTGCCGCAGGCATCGTAGAGAGCCAGATGAAAGGCACGGTTCAGCGCGCCCCATCGGCCGACATTGCGCTCCGCGTCGATCTGATCGAGAACCTGTTCCGCCTCGTCGAGCCTGTCACCGGCGAGATTGGGAAGCGAAAGCCGCAACGCCTCGCATTCGAGCAATTCGCGCAGTGCATAGATTTCACTGATCTCGGCGCTGTCCATCCGGGCGACCTGCGCGCCTTTTGTCGGATGGATGGAAACAATGCCTTCGGCTTCCAATTGGCGAAGGGCGTCACGAATTGGCATGCGGCTGAAGCCAAACTGCTCGGCCAATTCGTCCTGGCGCAGCGAAGTGCCCGCCTTGATGGTGCCACTGGCAATCGCTTCGCGCAGGACATTGGCGACCTGTTCGGCCACGGTTCGCGGCCCCTGCATCACGCTTTCCGCAAATCCTGGCAATCGATGCTCCCGTTTGACGCGGGGCGCTCAGCCTAACGGAAACCCCTCTGCATGGATATATGTATGCCTGTATATGCACACGTTCGGCATCAATTGCCAGACTTGCCCGAATTCCTGCGCCAAGGCCTGATCTGCGTATTTTACCGGCGCTTCGCTTGCCTGGCGTCAGCCGCCGAAGCGCGGTTCCGCAACGCCCCTAACGCCAAGGCCTGATATGGCGAACAGGCTGCCGCGCAAAACGCCGTCGCCGGGAAAACGCGGCAGCGGCGGCTTGGCCATCGAGGTGACGTAGAGGGTGTCGAGCTTCGGTCCGCCGAACATGACGCTGGTGATCTTCTTGACCGGCATGTCGATGATGCGATCGATGCTGCCATCGGGCGCGTAGCGCACCAGCCTTCCGTCATAGACCAGCGCATTCCAGAGATAGCCCTCGGCATCGACGGTCGAGCCGTCCGCCGCACCGCCTCGGCTGGTGTCGACGCGCACGAAGGTACGCCTGTTGGTGGCGGCACCGGTGGCGATATCGTAGTCGTAGGCCCATATCTCGCCGGTCCAGGTATCGGCGAAATAGAAGGTGCGGTCGTCGGGGCTCCAGCATGGACCGTTGGAGCAGATGATGCCGGAATCGATCCGGGTGACGGAAAAATCCGGATCGAGCCTGTAGAGACCGCCGGACGGCCCCTCTTCCATCGTATCCATGGAGCCGGCGAAGAAACGGCCGCGCCGGTCGACCTTGCCGTCGTTGAGCCGGTTCATCGGCTTGTCCGGCTCGGGATCGTGGATCAGCGTCACCTCGCCGGTGGCGAAATCGAGCAGATGGAAGCCGCGCTGCAGCGAGACGACAGCGCCGCCGCCGTCCTTGCGCAGCGCCATTGAGCCGATCTTCATCGGCACGTCCCATGACCGGATCTCGCGCCCGTCGGCGGTCGCCCGAAACACGCGCCCGTCGAAGCTGTCGATCCAGTAGAGTCGTTCCTGTTCGACGTCCCACAGCGGTCCTTCGCCCAGTGTGGTCTTCACGTCCACCACGACTTCGATCTTCATGCCGTCCTCCTCCGTTTTGCGTCTCGCGGCGATTGCTCGGGCCGCCTCAGAAAGCGACCTTGTCCCCGCCTTTCAATGACAGGATTTCGCGTGCCTCGTCGGGCGTCGCCACCTCCATGCCGAGTCCTTCGATGATCTTGCGGGCCAGCAAGACCTGCTCGGCGTTCGATTTGGCAAGCTTGCCCTTGCCCGCCCACAGACTGTCCTCCAGCCCGACGCGGATGTTGCCGCCAAGGGCCGCCGATTGCGCGGCGATGCGCAGTTGGCTGGCGCCGGCGCCCAGCACCGACCACCGGAACTGGTCGCCAAACAGCCGGTCGGCAGTGCGCTTCATATGGGCGACGTCTTCTGGATGCGTGCCGATGCCGCCGAGCAGCCCGAACACCGACTGCACGAAGAAAGGCGGCTTCACCAGCCCACGGTCGGCGAAGTGGGAAAGGTTGTACAGATGGGCGATGTCGTAGCACTCGAACTCGAAGCGCGTGCCGTTGTCGTAGCAGGTCGCCAGAATGTACTCGATGTCCTTGAATGAGTTGCGGAAGACGAGGTCGCGCGTCGCTTCCAGATGCGGCTTTTCCCAATCGAACTTGAAGGTCTCGTATTTGTCGGCCAGGTGATAGAGCCCGAAATTGATCGAGCCCATGTTGAGCGAGGCGACTTCCGGCTTGAACTGGGCGGCCGGGCGCACGCGCTCCTCGACCTTCATGTAGGGGCTGCCACCGGTGGTGATGTTGATGGCGGCGTTGGTGCCTTGCTTGACGCGCGGCAGGAAGCGGGCGAAGGCCTCCGGCGTTTGGTCGGGCTTGCCGGTTTCCGGATCGCGGGCATGCAGATGCAGGATCGCGGCACCGGCTTCCGCCGCCGCGATCGCCTCCGAAGCGATCTGGTCGGGCGTGATCGGCAGATAGGGCGACATGGTCGGCGTGTGGATGGCGCCCGTCACCGCGCAGGTGATGATGACCTTGCCCCTGGTCTGTGCAGGTCCCGGCTTGCGACTGGTTTGCGTCATTCTCCAAACTCCTGATCCGATTTTCTCTTGTGGGCGGCGAGCGCCATGAGCCGGCGGTCACGCCACACCTGCCGGTCGCCTAGGCTTTGCTGTGGCAGTCGCTTGCGGCGATCAGCCTCGACTGTATCGATGACCTTGCCGGCCCAGTCGACGCGCCGCTGCGTCTGGGGAAAGATGTTGGAATAGATGCCCTGATAGCGCTCGACATAGTCGCGCACGCCGCCGGGTGCATTGAGATCGATGGTCTCGAACGGCCCCATGAACGACCAGCGCAGCGCCAGCCCGTCGCGGATGCCGACGTCGACATCCTCGACACTGGCGTAGCCATCGGCGACAAGCCGGAAAGCTTCCTCAAGCAATGCGCCTTGCAGGCGATTCATGATGAAGCCGTCAAGCTCGTGCTGCATGACCAGTGGCGCGTGGCCGGCGTCGACGAGGAAGGCGCGGGTTCTCTCGACCGTCTCGGCCGAGGTCCACGGCGCCGGCACGATTTCGGCCGCCGGAATGAGATAGGGCGGGTTGATCGGATGCACGACCAGGCAGCGCTGCCGCCCTTGCAGATGGTCGGTGAATTTCGACGGCAACAGCGCCGAGGTGGAACTGGCGATGACTGTTCGCGGATCGGCAAGCGTGTCGATCAAGGAGAACACCTTGCGCTTCACCTCGAGATTCTCGGGCGTGTTCTCCTGGATATGCACGGCACCTGCCAACGCCTCTTCAAGCTCGGCGACAACGGAGATACGGTCAAGAACCTCACCGGCTTGCTGTCCCCGCAGAAGATCGTTCTGGGCGAGATCGCCGAGCACGCCGGCAATGTAGTCGCGGGCTCCACCTGGGGCAGTGGGCGACTGGTCCCACATCCGCACGTCATGGCCGGCGCGGGCGAAGCTGATCGCCCAGGCCCGCCCGATGAACCCGCTTCCGACGATCGCGACATTGGCCATGGTTTGTTCCTCAAAGTGTTTCGACGTTGCCGTCGACGCCGAGCGACTGGCCGGAAATGTTGATCCCCGCATCGGAGAGCAGGAAGGCGACCATCGACGCGACATCATAGGGGCTGGTCATGCGACGCAGCGAGATGTTCTGCAGATAGCGCCCGGTCATCTCCTCGTGGCTGATACCGACCTGCTTGGCGCGCGCCGAGATAACACCTTCGATGCGGGGGCCCTCGATGATGCCGGGCAGGATGGCGTTGACCCTGATGGCGTGCGGCCCGAGCTCTTTGGCCAAGCTTTGCGTGAAACCGATGACACCGAACTTGGCCGCCGAATAGGGTGTGCGGAAGGCGTAGCCATGGCGGCCGGCGGCCGACGACATCGAGACGATCGAACCGCCGCCCGCCGCCTTGATCAGCGGCACCGCGCGCCGGGCGCACAGGAACTGGCCGGTCAGG
>NZ_RZPF01000457.1:0-5435 GCF_004022735.1 Mesorhizobium sp. M7A.F.Ca.AU.001.01.1.1 | reverse complement strand
GCTTCTTGCGATCGAAGGCGGTCAGCCGCGCTTCGAAATTCTCGTTGCGCGGCGTGCCCAGCAGTGCAGCGATCTGCCAGTATTCCTCGCGGATGAAGCGCTCGATCTCGGATTCGCGGTCGCAGACGAGACGCAGCGCAACCGACTGGACGCGTCCGGCCGAACGGGCGCCCGGCAGTTTGCGCCACAGCACCGGCGACAGCGTGAAGCCGACGAGATAATCCAGCGCCCGGCGGGCGAGATAGGCATCGACCAGCGGCGCATCGATCTGGCGCGGATTGGCCATCGCTTCCAGCACCGACGATTTGGTGATGGCGTTGAAGACGACGCGGCTGACCGGCTTGTCCTTCAGCGCGCGCTTCTGCTTCAGAACTTCCAGCACATGCCAGGAAATCGCTTCGCCTTCGCGATCCGGATCGGTGGCGAGGATCAGGCCGTCGGCGTCCTTGACCGCCTTGGCGATGTCGGCGAGGCGCTTGCCGGAGGCGGTGTCGACCGCCCAGGACATGGCGAAATCCTCATCCGGACGCACCGAGCCATCCTTGGCCGGCAAGTCCCTGATATGGCCGAACGAGGCCAGAACCTTGTAGTTCTTGCCGAGGTATTTGTTGATTGTCTTCGCCTTGGCCGGCGATTCGACGACGACGACGTCCATGAGGTCTCATATCAGCTGTGGTGCGGCAGAAGAATTCCGCTGCGCGCGACGAAATCTCGTTCTATTTGTCGCTCACATGGCCGCGCTTTTGCATCCGGTCAAGGGGAAGCGCCCAAATTGCGGGCCGGTCCGCAGCAATACACTCTTAGAGTGTATGGAGAAAATCACAGAATTTGGGAAAGGCAGATGGTGGGTCTGAGTCAGCGGAAACGACCCGATTCATTTTTCCGCCGAGTCGTTGAAATGCTGCCCAAACCAGGACGGGCGACATTATAACGGGCTGTTCGATGCCGGCCGCCGGATGGCATGGAGATGCCCGGCGACCAGCCCTTGTCCCGCCAGCAGCGGGAATGGCGTGCTTAGTCGGCCTTGACGATATGCCAGACTTCGCCGACGCCGTCGCCGGTCACATCGCCGGGCTTCTTGTCCTTTATGAAGGTGTAGACCGGCTTGCCGTCATAGGCCCACATCTTGGTGCCGTCGGTGCGGTCGACGACGCTCCACTCGTCATCCGCCTTGGCGCCGGCTTCGGCTTTCAGCGGCGGCCAGTTGGTGGCGCATTTGTCGTAGCAGTTGCTCTTGCCCTTCTCGTCCTTGTCATAGGTGTAAAGCGTCATGCCATTGGCGTCGGTGTAGATCTTGGCGCCATTGACCTCGGCTTCCTTCCACGCGTCGGCAGCGAAGGATGCGGCGGTGCTGAGCAGAAGCGCTGCCAGTCCTGCGGTTATGGTTTTCATGGAAATCTCCTGACTGATATCTGGAGACGCGCGGGAAATCGCGGCCTCACAGCATCAACGCCTGCGGGCTGTCGTTTCTTCCTGGCAAGTGCGTCGGGCAATGGATGATCTTGCCAACACAATGGTGATTGGTGGACAAGGCTGCGCGTCGCTATATCGGCGTCACGACATTGGAGTTCTTGGAAATGGCATTGGACATCGGCTATGTCAGCGCGGTCGGGGCTGGGGCGATTTCGTTCCTGTCGCCTTGCGTGCTGCCGCTGGTGCCGCCTTATCTCTGTTATATGGCCGGCGTCTCGGTCGACGATTTCCGTGGCAATGCGGGTGCGACAGCGCGTGAAGGCGCACGCGGCGCGCTGATCTATTCTTCGATCGCCTTCGTGCTCGGCTTCTCGACCGTCTTTGTCGCGCTCGGCGCCGGCGCCTCGACCATCGGCCGGCTGCTGCGCGTCTGGCAGGAGCCGCTGGCCATGGGCGCAGGCGTGCTGATCATCCTCATGGGCCTGAATTTCCTCGGCGTCCTGCGCATTCCGCTGCTGTCACGCGAGGCACGCTTCCAGTCGCAAGGGAAGCCGGCAAGTGCAATCGCGGCCTATGTCATGGGGCTGGCTTTCGCCTTCGGCTGGACGCCGTGCATCGGCCCGGTTCTGGGACCGATCCTGACGCTGGCCGGCGGCCGTGAAACGGTGGGCGAGGGCGCGCTGCTGCTCGCCGCCTATTCGCTGGGGCTGGGCATCCCGTTCCTGATCGCAGCGCTGTTTTCCGGCGCCTTCATGCGCTTCCTCGGCAAATTCCGCGTTCATCTCGGCCGGGTTGAAAAAGCAATAGGCGCGCTGCTGGTTGTCGCTGGCGTGTTTTTCCTCACCGGCGGCGTTCAGACGGTGTCTTACTGGCTGCTGGAGAATTTTCCGCTGCTGGGGCGGTTGGGGTAGGCGTTCGAGCTCAAGCGGGCTTACGGATATTGTTTCACTTGCGTAGTAAGTTCCGGATCGGAATTTCCCCGCTCCATTTGGTCTTACACTGCAATATTGACGTGAGCCTGCAAAAGCTCGCACAATCAATTCAAAGCTTGATATTGTGCAGCATGAGAAGTGGAAAAATTCCTTTTAGATTCGATATTGCCGACTTGCTGGCGCGAGCGCGGAGGCAAGTGGATGGTCGCTTGGGTGACGTGACGATTAACCTCCCATTTATCAGTATCGCTGTCAGCCCGAATGATCGAGAGCGTAAGGTTGCCCGCGAGCTCGTAATTCGGCTCCGGGATCGCAGGATTCTGTCCGCTTGGGAGTGCTGCGATGGCTGCATTGACAATGCGCTCAAGTCGCTTGGGGAAATCAGGCAAACGCTCGTGGACAAACGGGTAGAGCTTGCCGACTTGCAGGATGGGCCGCTGTACTTACTGCTTGACGCGATGGCTCTGGGTATTCGCCAATTTATGACGTTCGAGGAACTGCTCCGGCGCGACGAGAACGCCCCGCTGCATCCACGCTTTGGAGAATTCTATCGACCGCCTGACACCCGGCAGGCTTATTTTGATGCACTGGAGGTGCTCCGCGGGCACCTGAACCGGTGCCTTGGGCAGATCGCTACGATTGCCAAGATGCCAATGGCCGACGAAGGCGTGATTGCCGACTATCAAGGGCCGTGGCAGCTAGAGGCCTATCAGGAGCCGCCAGCTCTGCCCTCTCCTGACAGCTAGCGCTGTCGTTGCAAACGCGAAATCGACTTAGGCAATTGGGGAGGCAGCCTATGTGGAATTGGTTGAGGAAGAAATCGAGCCAGCCTGACCATGAACTCAAGGCCCTGGCTGAGCAATTTGTCCGGCCACAATCGCTCGCTGTAGCGTTGGCCGCATCTGTGCGCGACTACGTCAATGCAGTGAAAGCGGGGAAGTTGTCCTATCCTGCCCATCGCAGAGAGGGCGCAAGCGTTGTCGAGATATGGGCCGACTTGCGGATAGAGGCGATCCACAAACTGTTCAACTTTGGGCAATCGGATGCTTTCCTGTTTTCGGACCATCGCCGGCAGGAAGAATTATTGGCTTGCTTCCTGGACGAGCGAGTTCACCTTGAAATGCCGCAACCTCGCGGAGCGGGGGTTCCCGATACCATACAGGCAATGTGGCAGGTCTACGTCTACCTAAGTGCTGCAGGGTCAGAGGTGGCCGACCGCGAGACGGATCGGGAAGGCCTCAAATTGAAAGGGCGATCCATTCTTGATCGAATGGAATCAGATTGCGCCGACGCAAGGCCGAGATGGGGGGCATTTCGGACGGGCGTGGCGAGCAGCACGGTCCCCCCAACCATGATAGAGCTGCTACATGCGGACGTGACTGCCAAGGCTAAGTCGATCGCACTGTCCAAGGTGTTCGGGCCCTATTATGAGGGCGGGATTAAGCACATGGAGAGTCTGCTTGCCAAACAAGGAAGCGACGTGGCCGCTTTCCAAGCCTCGGTCGAACGACTGCTCGCAGCCAAGGATCCGGACTATCTTACGTCTCGCTAGTGGCAATATCGACCAGCTGCTCGACCCACCTCACCGGAATTTAACCGCATTGGTGCAGCATGGCGCCAGATGCTACCTATCTTCGATTCCTGATCCCTTTTCATATGGTTGTCCTTTCCATGAGCCAGAGATCCTGCCTGTCCGTCATCCTCGCCGCCGGCGAAGGCACGCGCATGAAGAGCGTGCTGCCGAAGGTGCTGCACCAGATTGCCGGGCTGCCGATGGTCGCCCATGTGGTGAAGGCAGCGGAAGAGGCGGGTGCCGGCAGCCAGGCGCTGGTGATCGGCCATGGCGCCGACGAGATGCGCAAGGCGGCGGCAAAGTTCGCGCCCAAGGCCGAGACTTTCGTGCAGGAAAAGCGCCTTGGCACCGCGCACGCCGTGCTTGCCGCGCGCGATGCGATATCAAAGGGTTATGACGATATTCTCGTGATGTTTGGGGACACGCCGCTGATCGACGCAGATGCGCTGACCGTGGCGCGGCTGAAACTGGCTGAAGGCGCTGCCGTCGTCGTGATCGGATTCCGTCCGCCCAGTCCGACTGGTTATGGCCGGTTGATCGAAAAGGACGGCAAGCTGATTGCCATCCGCGAGGAGAAGGACTGCTCCGAGGAGGAGAGGAAAATAACCTTCTGCAATGCCGGCATGATGGCGGTGGCCGGCGCCCATGCGCTGGCGCTGCTCGATCAGGTCGGCAACAAGAATGCCAAGGGCGAGTATTATCTCACCGACATTGTCGAGATCGCCAGTGCGCGAGGCCTCGATGTCGTGGCCACCGAAGCCAGTTTCGAAAGCGCGCTCGGCATCAACAACCGCGCCGAACTGGCGCAAGCCGAAGCCATCTGGCAGGCGCGCCGGCGGCATGAGGCGATGCTGTCGGGCGTGACGCTGATCGCGCCGGAGACGGTGTATTTCTCGCACGACACCGAGATCGGCACTGACACGATCGTCGAGCCCCATGTCTGGTTCGGTCCGGGCGTGAAGATTGCCACGGGCGCCAAGGTCCATGCCTTTAGCCATATCGAGGGCGCCACCATTGCGTCCAATTGCGATGTCGGGCCGTACGCGCGGCTGCGGCCGGGCGCCGATCTCAGGAACAAGGCCAAGGTCGGCAATTTCTGCGAGGTCAAGCAGGCGGTTATCGAAGAGGGCGCCAAGGTCAACCATTTGACCTATATCGGCGACGCCCGTGTCGGTGCTGGGGCCAATATCGGCGCCGGCACCATTACCTGCAATTATGACGGCTATTCGAAATTCTTCACCGACATCGGCGAGGGCGCTTTTGTCGGCTCCAATTCGTCGCTGGTGGCGCCTGTCACCATCGGCAAGGGCGGCTACATCGCCTCAGGCAGCGTGATCACCGAAAGCGTGCCCGACGACGCGCTGGCCTTCGGCCGCGCCCGCCAGAAGACCATTCCAGGCAAGGGCAAGGAGTTGCGCGAGCGCTTTGCTTCGGCGGCGGCGGCGAAGAAAAAGTAAGACCAGCCCGCAAACCGAACGATTGCAGTAACCGGATTGCAAGAGCGGCCTGTCATGGTG
>NZ_RZPF01000456.1:0-5441 GCF_004022735.1 Mesorhizobium sp. M7A.F.Ca.AU.001.01.1.1 | reverse complement strand
CGTCGGAAAGGCGCACCGCCTTGCAGCTTGCCGGATCACCGGCGTAGGCAGCGCTGGTTGACAAAAAAGCCGCCAGGCCGAGGCCGGCGACGAAAGAGTTCATACGCGACATAGACAGTCTCCCATTGTGATTCTTTGGCGAAGCGTAGCTACGGTTTCTATGCCCGCCTTGTTTCGTCAGCCAAACACCATTCTGGTGTGGTTTCAAGCATTAAGACAATCACGATCAACGGCGCGGGCTGGCCAATCAGCGACACATCAGGCGCTTTTGTCTGGCCAGCCGGCTTTTTCAGGGGAATGCCGCTCTGGCCCCTCCCCGTGTCAGGCCAAGTCGGCTTAAAAGAGCGGCATGGCCAAGCTTTACTTCCACTACGCGACGATGAACGCCGGCAAGACGACGATGCTCTTGCAGGCCTCTTACAATTACCGCGAGCGCGGCATGGGCACGATGCTGTTCGTCGCCGGCCACTACCGCAAGGGCGATACAGGCCTGATCTCGTCGCGCATAGGCCTGGAGACGGAAGCCGAGATGTTTCGCGACGGCGACGATCTGTTCGCCCGCGTCGCCGCTCATCACGCGCATACGTCGGTGCATTGCGTCTTCGTCGACGAGGCGCAGTTCCTCGAGGAAGAGCAGGTCTGGCAGCTCGCCCGCATCGCCGACCGGCTGAACATCCCGGTCATGTGCTACGGCCTGCGCACCGATTTCCAGGGCAAGCTGTTTTCCGGCTCGCGCGCGCTGCTGGCCATCGCCGACGATTTGCGCGAAGTGCGCACCATCTGCCGATGCGGCCGCAAGGCGACGATGGTCGTGCGCCTCGGCCCCGATGGCAAGGTGGCGCGCCAGGGCGAGCAGGTGGCGATCGGCAAGGACGTCTATGTCTCGCTCTGCCGCCGCCACTGGGAGGAAGAGATGGGCCGCGCCGCGCCAGACGACTTCATCGGCTTTATCAAGGGCTGACGGTCGGCGGCCTTGACCCCGGCCCGATGCAGCGTTTCTTAAGGCCTCGGTACTATAACGCAGCCAGCCAGAGCTCCCCGGGGTCAGCCATGCTTCGAGACGCTTCGTTCGCCAGTATCCTTCTCCTTGCCAGCTCGCTCGTAGCCCATGCCGGCGGTGATCCTGCCCTGGGCAAGAAGGTCTTCAACCGATGCATGGCCTGCCATGACGCAGCCACCGACCGCGACAAGGTCGGTCCGCATCTGTTGGGCGTCGTTGGCCGCACCGCCGGCAGCGCAGAGAGCTTTCTTGGCCACTATTCCGAGGCGATGAAGAGTGCCGGCGCCGCCGGCCTGGTCTGGGATGAAGCCAATCTCGCCGAGTATCTCAAGGCCCCAAAGCTGAAGGTGCCGGGCAACAAGATGGCCTTCGGCGGCCTGACCAATGACGACGACATCGCCAATGTCATCGCCTATCTGAAGGCCGATCCCAAGCCTTGATCCGCTGTTCATCAGCTCTGTAAAACCGGCTTTCCCCTCGCATATCGCGGCCGCGATTGCTTCAGTCGTTTGCCGAATACAAAGGCATCCGTGCGCCCTCGGCTTGCCGCATGAAAGTTCAATGACAGCTGAACTACGGCTGGCAGGCAAGCTAATCACGCCAGGCCCCCGCCTTCACTGGTTTTCAAGACCCTGATGGATTCTTTTGTTTTCACGCCGCCCTTGTTGTCACGTCTTTCAATCCCCCGATGCCCCACATATATTCGCCGCTGTTCGCGACCAGCGACGTCATGCCGAAGCGGGAGGCCCCAATGGCGACATTGCAGAATTTCGACGCCGAAATTGCCAAGACCAAGCAGGTCGTGCAGGACATGCGCTCCAAGATCGAGCAGTCCGGCACCATGCTTGATACGCTCGCCACATCGGACAAGAAGATCGGCGACGCCAATTTCGACCTCGAGAACGCCCGCATCGAGGATGTGCTGAAGCAGCAAAAGGTGATGGAAGGCAACATTGCCGACCTGATCATCGGCCTGGAGGACGCCACCAACGTCTTCGGCTCCGAGTTCGAGAGCATGAAGAACTACACCGGCTGGGAAAAATTCATCGGTATCTTCTCCAGCCAGAGCAAGCAGCGCATGCGCACCGACCGCGTCCGCAACATGTCGCTGGCGGGCAATCTGCAGGAATTGCTGGTCAAATCCGACACCATCGTCGGCATATTGAAGGCGCAGAAAGAGGTCCTCGACCAGCGCTACAAGACCTCGGAAACCAGCCTGTCGCAGGTGATCGAGCGCCGCAAGACCACCATGACCAACCTCGAAGCCGTGCAGAAGCGCATCGAGGAGCTCAACCCGATGCTGCTCGACATCGAAAACAAGATCGCCGCTTCGACCAGCCAGAAGGACCGCACGCAGCTCGAAGGCGAACGCTCCAAGCTGGCGACGGAATACAACGAAAAGCAGGCCAAGGAGCAGGAGCTGCTGGCCGAGAGCCAGACGCTCGAGCGCTACACCTCGATGTTCCAGACCTTCGTCGATTCGCTCAACAACCAGATCGCCGCGCAATCGACGCTGATCAACAAGCTGACCATCGATACCGAGCAGCGCATCGTGCTCTACAAGGCGCTGGAAGATTCGCTGAAGACCGCCGCCCAGCAGGACGTCGCCCACAAGATCAACACGCTGGGCAGCCAGGTCGACAACACCGCCGAGGAAACCATGGCCGGCATCGGTGCTGCTTCGCAAAAACACATCGGCGACCTACTCGAGATGCACGAGAAGAACATGGTCGCCACCGCCGACATCCAGCGCCGCAAGAAGCTGGCCGACGATGCCTTTGCCCGCCGCTTCGACGAGGTGCTGAAGAAGCACAATTCGGCAAACTACGTGCAGTCTTAGGGGTGATAGGACTGCCCGCGAGCGCACAGGCATGACCCCCGAAAACGAAGCGGCGGCACGATATTTCTCCGCCATCACGGCCGCGCTGAGCGGCCTTGAAGTGTTCATGCGCGACGATCGCTCGCCGCTTTACCGGCACGGCATCGTCGCCAAGATCGTCGCCGAATACATCGCCCGGCTCGACAAGTCGTTTTCCTGCTGGCGCAACCGGCTGGGCTTCATGGACACGTTCCGCATTTCGCGGGCCGAAAGCGGATTCCCGGTGTTCCAGAACCTGCTCGAACTGGAAAACGACCGCCGCCAGGCCGACGCGCGGCTTGCCAACATCCCGCTCGCCGGCGAATTGCGCGAGGAAATGGCCGACTTCATCCTGCGCCACAAGGAATTCCCCGAGGCGCTGCAGAAGTCGATGGCCGAGCGGCTCTATCTCGAGGACGTGAAAAGCGAGAACACCTTCGGTTCCTTCACGCTGGCGCAAACCGCCAAGGTCTCGGTCAATCCGAAGACGGGACGGCCCTATTATCTCGTCCATTGGGCGACGTTCGACGGCAGCGCCAACCTGCCTCTGGTCTACATGGTGACGGTGGAGGATTCTTCCGACGCGATGATCCGCCAGCTTGTCGACAGGAACGGCAAACTCAACGAGACGGTCGACATTCCGCTGCCGGTCGACGGCCTGCTCAATCCCGAGCTTGCCCATCGTTTCGACGATTTCACCGAGAAGAACTCCGCCTATACGCTGTCGCCGGCGACCATCGCGGTCAACCTCGACAAGGATTTCGAACCGCTGCACCCCAAGCAGCTGCGCCGCGTCGTGCTCGGCCCGTTCTATTCGGTGGGGATTACCGACAACAATTCGACGGTGACCGAGGTTCTGGCCAAGGTGCGCAAGCCGCAAAATGCCTGGCTTTTGACCTGGACGATCCAGGAGGTCTATTCCAAGAGCGAGAAACCCGGCCGCAAGGGCCTGTTTTCGAGTGAGAAGACAACGCAGGAATTCTTCATCAACACTGATGATCTGGAAGCCGCGCGTCAGGGCGTGTCGAGCTATGAAAACCATGCGCTGATTCCGCACGAGGCCTATCAGGCACTCTACGCCGCCGGCGAAGCACAGAAGATTTTTGCCGGCTACAAGGTTCATATCCTGTCCAACGGACAGGTCATCTCAGACGTCTGACCGTCACACCACGGAGCACCCTTCATGGATACCGGCCTGACCACCATTCCGGAAGCCGCCATCGAGAAGCACCGCGCCACCGCGCAGAGCTTCATCACCCGCATCGTCGTGCTGGAGGACCCGTCACGGGAGTCCGGCACCGCGCTTGCCGGCACCAACCGCCGCTTCGTCTCGACCGTCTCGGTCGGCTCGGTGCGTCGCACGCGCGAGGTCGAGCTGGCCAAGACCGTCGGCGCCGTTCATCTCGACGACCAGCTGCTGACCATCCCGCAGCACACGCTCCTGTTTCGCGCCCGGCGCGGCACGGCGATCGCGCTGGCCATATCGGACGTCTTTGCCGAAGGCTCCGACCTCGAAAGCCTGCAGGCCAGGAATACCCGCGCGCCGCTCGAAGGCGACGAAGCGGCCACCTTCAAGAAGCTTCTGTCGGCCTCGGCTTACATCTCCGCCTTCAGCCTCGCCTCCTACCTGTTCCAGCTGATCGACAGCGACGGCGAGGCACCCAACGACATCCCCGAGCCGGACTTCCTGTTCGACACGCCGCAGGATGCGGTGAAGTCGATCCTCGCTGGCCTCGACAAGGCGATCTCGGGATCGTCCGATGATGCCGATTTGATGACAAGGGCACGCGCCTTCGCCCGCGTCGCCATCGACGGGCTTCTGGCCCGCAAGGGCCGCTTCGACGGCATCGGCCCGTTCGAGAACGCCCATATCCGCATCGATGCCGACGATTTCACTCTCGATGGTTTCGACGTCGCGCCGGGCAAGCGCTCAAAACCGCTGGTGATGACCTTCAAGAAGCCGGAAGAGGTCGTCGGCAACCACATCGCCAAATACCAGTCGGTCAAGCTCGCCAAGATGCTGATGGCCTATGATTTCGAGCGCGAACTCAATCCGTTCGTCGAGCTCGGCGGCTTCCTGTTCACCTTCATCGGCGACGGCGCCCCCGGCACTGGCAAGACGACGCTGATCCAGATGATCGCCGGCCTCGTCAACGGCTATTGCCAGGTCGCCGGCTATCCCTTCGCCTACGAGAATTTCGGCGTCGACCAGATCTCGTCCTACCAGGGCAAGTCGGGCCAGAACTGCCGCCAGTTCATCAACAATGTCTTGAACCCACGCGTCATCGGCTTCGGCACCATCGACGACATCGACCAGGTGGCCGCCAGACGCTCCGACGACCGCGCCTCCGCCGGCCAGCAGGAGATAACAGGCGTCTTGATGGACGCCTTCGCCGGCGCCGCCACCGTGGTGCGCGGCAACTGCTCGTTCGGCATGTTCTCCAACTACCCCGAAAATGTCGACGACGCGCTGCGCCAGCGCGCCGGCGCCCGCTGGCTGGTCGACGGGCCGCAGAGCCGCGACGACTACATCGATATTTTTGTCCTGCTGGCGGGGAAAAACCATAAGATCCCGCTCGGCGA
>NZ_RZPF01000455.1:0-5461 GCF_004022735.1 Mesorhizobium sp. M7A.F.Ca.AU.001.01.1.1 | reverse complement strand
CGCCAAACGGCCCGGCAGCAGCATGGGCGCGCAGGCCTATGAGGCCAACGCGGCGATCGCCGGTCATGGCGTCGCGATCCTGACCAGGGCGCTGTTCAAGGCGGAACTTGCCGGTGGGCGCCTGATCCAGCCTTTCGATCTGGTTGGCGACGACGGCCATGCCTTTTGGCTGGTCTACCCCGAAGCGCGCCGCAACGTGCCGAAGATCCGTGCCTTCCGCGACTGGCTGCTGGCCGAGATCGCCTGCTGACCGGCAAGCTTGCGGGCTGCACCTGGTCTCGCAGATCCATCCGCTGTTGCCGCACTGTATCCGGCCGGGACGCTCTTCGTCCTGGCAATTTCCGCTCGTCCCGGCCTGCGGTGTCGCCCGGGTGCTGCGCTGCAGCATCGAATCCGACTTGACATAATTCACGCCAAGTGAGTAATTGCCCAAAGCCAAGGCAAATGCTCATCTTGGTTCAAGGGAGGAATTTGATGAAACTTCGCACGCTCACCCTGGGCTTGTTGTCGGCCAGCACGCTTGCGTTCGCCGCACACGCCGAATCCATCACCATCGCCACCGTCAACAATGGCGATATGGTCCGCATGCAAAAGCTGACCGAGGACTTCACCAAGGCGAACCCCGACATCCAGCTCAACTGGGTTACGCTCGAAGAGAATGTGCTGCGCGAGCGCGTCACCACCGACATCGCCACCAAGGGCGGCCAGTACGACGTGATGACCATCGGCACCTATGAGGTTCCGATCTGGGCCAAGCAGAGCTGGCTTTTGCCGCTCGACAAGCTCGGCGACGACTACGACGCCAAGGACATCATCCCGGCCATTGCTGGCGGCCTTTCGGTCGACGGCAAGCTTTATGCCGCGCCCTTCTACGGCGAAAGCTCCTTCGTCATGTACCGCAAGGACCTGATGGACAAGGCCGGGCTGAAGATGCCCGACGCGCCGACCTGGGACTTCATCAAGCAGGCCGCCGACAAGATGACCGACCGCGCCAATGGCGTGAACGGCGTGTGCCTGCGCGGCAAGGCCGGCTGGGGCGAGAACATGGCTTTCCTGACCGCCATGTCGAACTCCTTCGGCGCCCGCTGGTTCGACGAGAACTGGAAGCCGCAGTTCGATCAGCCGGAATGGAAGAACACGTTGCAGTTCTATGTCGACCTGATGAAGGCCGACGGCCCCGAGGGGGCTTCCTCCAACGGCTTCAACGAAAACCTGGCGCTGTTCCAGCAGGGCAAATGCGGCATGTGGATCGACGCCACGGTCGCCGCGTCCTTCGTTTCGGACCCGAAGAACTCGACCGTCGCCGATAAGGTCGGCTATGCGCTGGCGCCCGACAATGGCCTGGGCAAGCGCGGCAACTGGCTGTGGGCCTGGTCGCTGGCCATCCCCGCCGGCACGCAGAAAGCGGATGCCGCCGAGAAGTTCGTCTCCTGGGCGACCAGCAAGCACTATGCGGAGCTCGTCGCTTCGAAGGAAGGCTGGGCCAACGTTCCTCCGGGCACGCGCTCCTCGCTCTACGCCAATGCCGAGTACCAGAAGGCCGCTCCGTTCGCCAAGATGACGCTGGACTCCATCAACGCCGCCGATCCGACGCATCCGACGGTCAAGCCGGTGCCCTATGTCGGCGTCCAGTTCGTCGCCATCCCTGAGTTCCAGGGCCTTGGCACCACGGTCGGCCAGCTCTTCTCGGCGGCGCTTGCCGGCCAGTCGAGCGTCGACGACGCGCTGAAGCAGGCCCAGGACGCTGCCACCGCGGCAATGACCGAGGGCGGATACATCAAGTAAGGCTCCTCCCGGTGCCGACTGCCGGTCGCCTCCTTGACCGGCAACGGCCGCCCGAGTTCCCAGTTCGGGCGGCCGCCTTTAACGCCTTTGAAAATTCCGTCTGACCAGTGAAGGGTGACCGTCATGGCTACTCAGCAGACCCGTTCGCTTGCCCGTTTCATGATGGCGCCATCCGTGGTGCTGCTGTTCGTCTGGATGATCGTGCCGCTGGTCATCACCATCTGGTTCTCCTTCCAGCAGTACAACCCGCTCAATCCGATCCGCGACGGCTTCGTCGGCTTCTCGAATTACGCGCTGTTCTATTCCAACCCGGCCTTCCTGCAGTCGATCCTCAACACGCTCACCTTGGTGGTCAGCGTGCTCCTGATCACGGTGATCGGCGGTATCCTTCTGGCGCTGCTGATCGACCAGCCGATGTGGGGCCAGGGCATCGTGCGCATCCTCGTCATCTCGCCGTTCTTCGTCATGCCGCCGGTGGCCGCATTGGTCTGGAAGAACATGATCATGCACCCGCCATACGGGGTGTTCGCCGACATAGCCCGCTTCTTCGGGGCCCAGCCGATCGACTGGTTCGGGCAACATCCGATGCTGGCGATCATCATCATCGTCGCCTGGCAGTGGCTGCCCTTCGCGACGCTCATTCTTCTGACCGCGCTGCAGTCGCTCGACGGCGAGCAGAAGGAAGCCGCCGAGATGGACGGCGCCGGGTTCATCAGCCGCTTCATCTATCTGACGCTGCCGCACATGTCGCGCGCCATCACGGTCGTCATCCTGATCCAGACGATCTTCCTTCTCTCGGTCTATGCCGAGATCCTCGTCACCACCAATGGCGGCCCGGGATACGCCTCCACCAACCTGCCCTTCCTCGTCTACCAGAAGGCGTTGCTGGAGTTCAAAATCGGCCAGGCATCCGCCGGCGGTGTGATCGCCGTCATTCTCGCCAATATCGTTGCCTTCTTCGCCATGCGCGCCGTCGGCAAGAACCTGGACAAGTAAGGGAGGCTACGATGGCACGCTCAGTCACCACCCGGCACAAGACGATCGCGACGGTTGCCGCCTGGATCGTCGCCCTGCTGATCTTCTTCCCGATCCTCTACACGATCATCACCTCGTTCAAGTCGGAGCAGGAAGCCATCCAGGGCTTCAGCATCATCCCGTCGGGAACGTTCGAGAGCTATACCGAGGTCCAGGCACAGAGCGGCTACTTCAAGTTCTTCTTCAACTCGGTGCTGCTCTCGGTCGGCTCGACCATCCTGGCCCTGCTGGTCGCCATACCGGCGGCATGGTCGATGGCCTTCTCGCCGACCAAGCGGACCAAGGACATCTTGATGTGGATGCTGTCCACCAAGATGATGCCGGCGGTCGCGGTGCTGTTCCCGATCTACCTGATCTTCCGCGACACAGGCCTGCTCGGCAGCCGCATCGGCCTCATGATCATGCTGATGCTGATCAACCTGCCGATCGTGGTGTGGATGCTCTACACCTATTTCCGCGAAATCCCTGGCGAGATCCTGGAAGCGGCGCGCATGGACGGCGCATCGCTGTGGAACGAGATCGTCTATGTGCTGACGCCGATGGCGGTGCCGGGCATCGCCTCGACAATGCTGCTCAACATCATCCTGGCCTGGAACGAGGCGTTCTGGACGATCCGGCTGACGACGACGGAAGCCGCACCCCTGACCGCCTTCATCAGCTCGTTCTCAAGCCCGCAAGGCCTGTTCTGGGCGAAGCTTTCGGCCGCCTCGACGCTGGCCATCGCGCCGATCCTGATCATGGGCTGGTTCAGCCAGAAGCAGCTGGTGCGCGGCCTGACATTTGGTGCGGTGAAATAACGGAATTGCCCGAAGCAATCGGCAGAAATAACCCCTCGGGGAGGAAACCATGGGAAACATCACGCTCAAGAACGTCTCGAAATCCTTCGGAGCGACGTCCATCATCCCCGGTCTCGACCTGGTGATCGAGAATGGCGAGTTCGTCGTCTTTGTCGGCCCGTCGGGTTGCGGCAAGTCAACGCTGCTGCGCCTGATCGCCGGGCTCGAGGACACCAGCGGCGGCTCCATCAACATCGACGGCCGCGACGTCACCGGCGAGGCACCGGCCAAGCGCAAGCTCGCCATGGTGTTCCAGTCTTACGCGCTCTATCCGCACATGACGGTGGCCAAGAACATCGGCTTCCCGCTGAAGATGGCCGGTGAGGACAAGGCGACCATCGACAAGAAGGTGGGAGACGCGGCGCGCGTGCTCAACCTGACCAACTATCTCGAACGCCGGCCCGGCCAGCTTTCAGGCGGCCAGCGCCAGCGCGTCGCGATCGGCCGCGCCATCGTGCGTCAGCCGACCGCCTTCCTGTTCGACGAACCGCTGTCCAATCTCGATGCGGCACTGCGCGGCACCATGCGGCTGGAGATCAGCGAGCTGCACCATCAGCTCAAAACCACCATGATCTACGTTACCCACGATCAGGTTGAAGCGATGACCATGGCCGACAAGATCGTCGTGCTGAACGCCGGCAACATCGAGCAGGTCGGCTCGCCGATGGAGCTCTACAAGACGCCGAAGAACCTGTTCGTCGCCAGCTTTATCGGCTCGCCGAAGATGAACCTGATCGAGGGCGCGCCGGCTGCCAAAAACGGCGCCAAGACCATCGGCATCCGTCCCGAACACCTGGAGATCTCGACCAGGGCGGGCGAATGGAAGGCAGTCGTCGGCGTCGCCGAGCATCTCGGCTCCGACACCTTCCTGCACGTCCAGGCCGACGGCGTCGGTCCGCTGACCGTGCGCGCCGACGGCGAACTCGGCGTCCATCACGGCGACACCATTTACCTGACACCAGACAAGGCCAAGCTGCATCGCTTTGGCGCCGACGGAAAGGCAATCTGAACATGCGACTGGCCGGCAAATCCGCGCTGATCACGGGTTCGGCCCGCGGCATCGGCAGAGCCTTCGCCGAAGCCTATGCCGGCGAAGGCGCAACCGTCGCCATCGGCGACATCAATCTCGAGGCGGCGCAGAAGACCGCCGCCGAGATTGGCGGCAAGGCCTATGCGGTCAAGCTCGACGTCACCGACCTCGCCTCGATCGAGGCGGCGGTGAAAGCCGTCGAGACGAAGACCGGTGGCCTCGATATCCTGATCAACAACGCCGCCCTGTTCGACCTGGCGCCGATCGTCGAAATCACCAGGGCAAGCTACGACAAGTTGTTTTCCGTCAATGTCGCCGGCACGCTGTTCATGCTGCAGGCAGCCGCCCGCTCGATGATCGCGCGAGGCAAGGGCGGCAGGATCATCAACATGGCGAGCCAGGCCGGACGGCGCGGCGAGGCGCTGGTCGGCGTCTATTGCGCCACCAAGGCCGCCGTCATCTCGCTGACCCAGTCGGCGGGGCTCGACCTGATCAAGCACCGCATCAACGTCAACGCGATTGCCCCTGGCGTCGTCGACGGCGAGCACTGGGATCACGTCGATTCGCTGTTCGCCAAATATGAGAACCGGCCGAGGGGCGAGAAGAAGAAACTGGTCGGCGAGGCGGTGCCGTATGGCCGCATGGGCACGGCACAGGACCTCACCGGCATGGCTGTGTTTCTCGCCAGCAGCGACGCCGAATACATCGTCGCCCAGACCTACAATGTCGATGGCGGCCAGTGGATGAGTTGAGGGCGGGGGACGGCCTCTGCTCC
>NZ_RZPF01000454.1:0-5476 GCF_004022735.1 Mesorhizobium sp. M7A.F.Ca.AU.001.01.1.1 | reverse complement strand
CGACAAATGTGCTGCCGCTAAGGGAAGGCTGAGCTTGGCTGCTCGGCTTCGGCTTGCCCGGGGCAAGTGTTCTGATAAGAAGCCATCACCATCATCAAACAGACGGAGCGGCCATGTCCCAGCCCATCAAGATAGGCATCGTCGGCGTCGGCAAGATCGTCCGCGACCAGCACCTGCCGGCCCTGGCGAAAGACCAGGACTATCGCCTCGTCGCGGCCGCCAGCCGTCACGGCAAGGTGGATGACATCCCGAATTTCCCCACCATCGAAGCCATGCTCGACGCCGTAGCCGAGCTCGAGGCCGTCTCGCTCTGCATGCCGCCGCAATTCCGCTACGACGCGGCGCGGACGGCGCTGACGGCAAAGAAGCATGTCTTCCTGGAGAAGCCGCCAGGCGCTACTGTCAGCGAGGTCGAAGACCTCAAGACATTGGCTGCGCACAACGGCGTCTCGCTGTTCGCCAGCTGGCACTCGCGCTATGCGCCGGCCGTCGAGGCCGCACGTGCTTTTCTAAGTTCAGCCCGCATCCGCTCGGCTGCCATCAACTGGAAAGAGGATGTGCGCCGCTGGCACCCGAACCAGGAATGGATCTGGGCTCCCGGCGGTTTTGGCGTCTTCGATCCCGGCATCAACGCGCTGTCGATTGCCACCCATATCCTGCCGGCCATGTTCATCACCTCGGCGGTGCTCGACTTTCCCGAAAACCGCGCCTCCCCGGTTGCCGCGCGCGTCACCTTCCGCACCTCGAATGGCCTGCCGGTGACGATGGACCTCGACTGGCTGCAGACAGGCCCGCAAAGCTGGGACATCCTGGCCGACACCGACAAGGGCGCCATGGTGCTGTCGGGCGGCGGCTCGAAGCTCGCCATCGATGGCAAGCTCATTCACGAAGAGCCGGAAGCGGAATATCCGATGCTCTACAAGCGCTTCGCCGAGATCGTGCGCGCCGGCGTTTCCGATGTCGATCTGGCCCCGCTCCAGCATGTCGCTGACGCCTTCATGCTCGGCAAGCGCAACGTAGTCGAGGCGTTTTTCGATTGAGCTCTGGAACCGCACTCGCTGATCGCGCGCGGGGGTCGCAGGTTGGGAATAGTCGCGCGACAGGATTGTCGCGCGACTGAGAACCAGCGGATCGCCAGGCTCAATTCCTGGTCCTGCAACCGGCACGCTTGACCATGTCGGCAATGATCAGTGGCGTCGCCGGTGTCTGAGACCAGTTACCCTGACGAGGGGCGCCCGCTTCAAGGGCGGCGCGCACCGCTCGTGTATCCAGGCTGAAAGAACTCTTGCAGGAAACGAGGCCGCCATTGCCGATCGTGTCGGCGATCACGCCGGCGGCTTCGCCAACCCCGGCGACATAGGCGACCAGCGTTTGCCTGGCGACCGGGCTGGTGTCGGCCTTGTCGAGCATTTCCATCACCTGCCCCACCGATATCCGGCCTGTCGCGGTCGACGGGAGGGCGATGGCAGCAAAAGGCGTTATGGACGCGGCGACAATCGCGATGGCTGCCACGGCAATCCGGCGTTTGAACGAAGGCATAGGTTTCTCCTGTGATGAGGAATTGACAAGAATCATCATTACGCATAAACAAATTATTGTAAAACGATAATTCATTACAATGGAGTGATAACGGCGATGATTGAACCTGTCATCACGGCTGTCCCTGCCGATCCTGCCCGCCAGCTTAGATTGAGACGCATCCGACTTTTCAGCCTAGTGCTGGCGAGGTGTTTTGTCGTCCTCGCCATATTGCTGACCATCGGTCTGCTGTTCTACTGGCTCAGCGTCTCCGCCAGTTCGATCGCGGCCGATGCGCAAATCCCACAGGAATGGCTGAGCGAGCTTGGCCTCGGTCGAAGACTGGTCGGGTTCGCGATCTCGTTCGTGCCGCTTGCCTGCCTCGTCTTCGCGCTCATGGCCGCAAGGCGCTGCTTCGGCGCTTTCGCGTCCGGCAACTTCTTCGGTCAGGGCGCCATCAGCAATTTGCGATACTTTGGCCTCGGCCTGCTGGCATCCGCCTTGCTGAAACCGGTTTCGGCGGCGGCATTGTCCGTTCTGCTCAGCTGGGACGCGCCTGCCGGCCAGCACCGGCTGACGCTCGGTCTCGACAGCGACACGATGCTGACCTTGCTGGCAGCTTGCATCGTCGCTGTCATCACCTGGGTCATGGCCGAGGCATCGGCACTCGCCGAAGAAAACGCGCAATTCATCTGATGAGGATCAGCTCATGCCCATAAGGGTCAGGCTCAATGTCGTCCTCGCCGAACGAAACGTGAAGTCAAAGGACCTGGCCGAATATGTCGGCATCACCGAGGCCAATCTTTCCCTTTTGAAGCAGGGAAAGGTCAAGGGTATCCGGTTCGACACGCTGGAGCGCATCTGCGACTATCTCGACTGTCAGCCGGGCGATCTGCTTCGCTTCGAGAGGGTGTCCGAATAGCACAAAGAAATAGGCCGCCGGGTTGCCCCGACGGCCTTATTGCCTGAGATCGTTGCCGTCCGCGCTTACTGCGCGGCGGTGGTCATGTCGGCCAGCATCGGCTCGGCGACTTCCGCACCCGAGGCCTTGCGGCGCTCGTCGATGATCAGTTCGTCGCGCGAGGTGGCGATGCGCCGGATCTGGCTCATCGTGCCGCCGGTACCGGCCGGGATCAACCGGCCGACGATGACGTTTTCCTTCAAGCCCTGCAGCATGTCGGTCTTGCCGGCAACGGCAGCTTCCGTCAGCACTCGCGTCGTCTCCTGGAAGGAGGCGGCCGAGATGAAGGACGGCGTCTGCAGCGATGCCTTGGTGATGCCGAGCAGCACCGGCAGGCCTTCGGCCGGCTTCTTGCCGTCCTCGACCAGACGCTCGTTGACCTCTTCCAGTTCGATCACGTCGACATGATCGCCCGGGATGTAGGTCGAATCGCCCTGCACCGTGATCTCGACCTTCTGCAGCATCTGGCGAACGATCACCTCGATGTGCTTGTCGTTGATCGACACGCCCTGCAGACGGTAGACTTCCTGGATCTCGTTGACGAGGTAGGAAGCAAGTGCCTCCACGCCCTTGATCGCCAGGATGTCGTGCGGCGCCGGGTTGCCGTCGAGGATGTAGTCGCCCTTCTCGATGACGTCGCCGTCCTGGAGATGGAACGGCTTGCCCTTCGGGATCAGGTATTCGACCGGCTCAAGCGTCGAGTCATGCGGCTCGATGATGATGCGACGCTTGTTCTTGTAGTCGCGGCCGAAGCGGATCGTGCCGTCGATCTCGGCGATGATGGCGTGATCCTTCGGACGACGTGCCTCGAACAGCTCGGCAACACGCGGCAGACCGCCGGTGATGTCCTTGGTCTTGGCGCTTTCCATCGGAATACGCGCCAAAACGTCGCCGGGGCGAACCTGCGAACCCGGCTCGACCGAAAGAATGGCCTCGACCGAGAGCAGGAAGCGGGCGTCGCCGCCCTTGGACAGCTTGCCGACCTTGCCCTTGGCGTCCTGGATCGCAATCGCCGGCTTCAGGTCGTTGCCACGTGGCGTCGAGCGCCAGTCGATGACCTCACGCTTGGTGATGCCGGTCGACTCGTCGGCCGTTTCCTGAACGGAAATGCCGTCGACCAGATCCTCGTACGACACCCTGCCCTCGATTTCGGTGAGGACCGGACGCGTGTAGGGATCCCACTCGGCGATACGCTGGCCGCGCTTCACCTTGTCACCATCGTCCACGAAGATGCGCGAACCATAGGTGAGACGGTGCGAGGCGCGCTCCTTGCCGGCTTCGTCGAGGATCAGCACCGCCATGTTGCGGCCCATGACCATCTGCTGGCCGTCGGAGTTGCGCACCACGTTGCGGTTGCGGATCTCGACCTTGCCCTCATACGAGGCTTCAAGGAACGAGCTGTCCACCACCTGCGCGGTACCGCCCATGTGGAAGGTACGCATGGTGAGCTGGGTGCCCGGCTCGCCGATCGACTGCGCCGCGATGACGCCGACGGCTTCGCCCTGGTTGACCGGGGTGCCGCGGGCCAGATCGCGACCGTAGCAGACCGCGCAGACGCCAACCCTGACTTCGCAAGTCAGTGCCGAGCGGATGCGGACCGACTGGACGCCGGCCTTTTCGATCTGTTCCACGTCACGCTCGTCCATCAGCGTTCCGGCCTTGACCAGGATCTCGCCCGACACCGGATGGGTGATGTCGTCGAGCGACGTACGGCCCAGCACGCGCTGGCCGACCGAAGCAACGACCTGACCGGCATCGACGATCGGCTGCATGGTGAGGCCCTTGTCGGTGCCGCAGTCGACGGAGTTGACGATGCAGTCCTGCGCCACGTCGACCAGACGACGGGTGAGGTAACCCGAGTTCGCCGTCTTCAAGGCGGTGTCGGCCAGACCCTTGCGGGCGCCGTGGGTCGAGTTGAAGTACTCGAGCACGGTCAGGCCTTCCTTGAAGTTCGAGATGATCGGCGTCTCGATGATTTCACCCGACGGCTTGGCCATAAGGCCGCGCATGCCGGCAAGCTGGCGCATCTGGGTGGGCGAGCCACGCGCACCGGAGTGCGACATCATGTAGATCGAGTTCATCGGCTTCTGACGGCCATTGTCCTCGAACTCGACCGCCTTGATGCGGGCCATCATCTCGTCGGCGACCTTTTCCGAGCACTTGGCCCAGGCGTCGACGACCTTGTTGTACTTCTCGCCCTGCGTGATCAGACCGTCATTGTACTGCTGCTCGTATTCCTTGGCCAAAGCCTCGGTGTCGGAGACCAGCTTGATCTTGGCATCCGGGATCAGCATGTCGTCCTTGCCGAACGAAATGCCGGCGCGGCAGGCATGGCTGAAGCCGAGCGCCATGATGCGATCGCAGAAAATGACCGTCTCCTTCTGACCGCAGTGGCGGTAGACGGTGTCGATCATCTTGGAGATGTTCTTCTTGGTCATCTCCTGGTTGGCGGTCTCGTAAGGCACGTTGACGTTCTTCGGCAGAAGCTCGCCGATGATCATGCGGCCAGGCGTGGTGTCATGGATCTTCGACACGACCTTGCCTTCGGCGTCGACCGTGCGGAAACGACCCTTGATCTTGGAGTGCAGCGTCACCGCCTTGGTCTCGAGCGCGTGCTGGAGTTCGCCCATGTCGGCAAACACCATGCCCTCGCCCGGCTCGTTCTGGTTGACGATCGAGAGATAGTAGAGACCCAGAACCATGTCCTGCGACGGCACAATGATCGGCGCGCCGGAAGCCGGGTGCAGGATGTTGTTGGTCGACATCATCAGCACGCGGGCTTCAAGCTGCGCTTCCAGCGACAACGGCACGTGAACGGCCATCTGGTCGCCGTCGAAGTCGGCGTTGAAGGCCGTGCAGACCAGCGGGTGCAGCTGGATCGCCTTGCCTTCGATCAGGATCGGCTCGAACGCCTGGATGCCGAGACGGTGCAGCGTCGGCGCACGGTTCAGCAGCACCGGATGCTCGCGGATGACCTCGTCGAGGATATCCCAGACT
>NZ_RZPF01000453.1:0-5479 GCF_004022735.1 Mesorhizobium sp. M7A.F.Ca.AU.001.01.1.1 | reverse complement strand
CCAGCGCACCCTGTTCGAAGCCGGCGGCGACTATGACGGCGAACAAAAGCAGCCACGCCAGCGGCACGAAACCCAGGACGGAAACCTGGTGCCCGGCCTCGTCGACCTTGGGCAAACGCGGCAGCACCGAGGCCAGGCAAATGCCACACAGCACGAAGGCGAAAATGCCGACGAGGAAGGGCGGCCAGCCCTCAGTGCCGACTGCAAGCAGGCACAGTGGCCCGGTCGCGAAACCGGCCGAGATGATCGTCGAATAGACACCCATGACGCGGCCGCGTCGGGCCGGCGGTGCCAGCGCGATCACCCAGATCTCGCTCAGCACATAGAGCGGATTGGTCACGACGCCGATCAGGAAGCGCAGGGGAAACCACAAATAGACATTTTGCGTCCAGCCGATCAGCGCCAGCACGACAGCCGAAAGGGCCGCACAGGTGAGCGCGGTGCGCCCTGCCCCGAATCGGCGGGCCAGCGCCGGGATCAACGGCGATAACAGAATGAAGCCAATCGGCGTCATGGCCGCCGACAAGCCGATCATCGCTGGCGAAACGCCCTGGCGCTGCAGGATGAAACTCAGCAGCGGATAGGACAACCCTTGCGCGATGGCGAACACCGAGACGGTCGCGATCACACCGGTGATCGCCGCCCATTGCATCGTCTCGTCCTTGTTCGATTCAACCAAATTCATGTACGCACCGCTGTCGGGCTGCAGGATTAGCGATTGAGTTGCGCAGAGGTAAGCCCCTGGCGGGCGAAAACTGCTTGCTCCAGACAGTGCCTGTCAGGAGGCTGGGCCTGTCAGGAGGTTGGGCCTGTCAGGAGGTTGGGCTTATCAGGAAGCTCGGCGCATGGATGAGCGGTACAGCGCGAACATCACCAGCACCGCGTCGAGAGCGGCAATAACCACCGGCAGCCCAAGTGGGCCGATGCCTTGCATGAGCAGGCCCGCACCGGGTGGGCCGACGATGCCACCAACGCCCCACATCAGCGCAAAGGCAGCGTTGCCGGCGACCAGCACAGAGCCCTTGAACCGGCTGCCGAGTTCGACCAATGCCATGGTGTAGACGCCGTAACCGACCGCGCCCATCACCAGCAGCACCACCCAGATCAACGGCGTTGTGATCAGCAGAGGCAGCAAAAGCGCGCAAACGGTTGTTGCCAGTGCGCAGACGATGATCATGGCGCGGCCGCCAAAACGCTCCGCCAGAAGGCCGAGTGGTATCTGCAGCAGGATGTTGCCGAGGGAAAGCGCCATCACCAGCGAGGCCAGAACGGCTTCCGCCAGGCCATAGCTGGCGCCGAAGACCGGGACCAGCGCATAGGTGCTCTGCTGGACCGCCGCCGAGACAAGCACGGCAAGCAGCAGCGCCGGCGCCATTTTGGCAAACCCGACAAGGCCGCTGGCAGGCTGGCCGTCATCCTCGAAGCCGGTGAGCTTTGACGAGACGGCGTGCAGGATCACCGCGCAGAGCGCGAAGCCGGCGACGCCGACCATGAAAGGCGCCCAGCCCGACGTACCGAGCAGGGTCAGCGCGAATGGTCCGGCGGCATAACCGGCGCCCATCAGCGTGTTGAACACGCCCATCACCCGGCCGCGCCGCGACGGCGGTGCCAGCGACAGCGCCCACACCTCGCCAAGGATATAAAGCGGATTGATGACCACGCCGATGATGAAGCGGATGACGAACCACGCCACCCAGTCCTGCAGATAGCCGATGCCCAGGAAGCAGAGCGCGCCGATCAGCGAGCAGCCGACCGCCAGGTTGCGCCCGCCGACCAGCCGCACCGCCGCCGGCACGAAGGAAGCCGACAGGATCAGCCCGAGCGGCATCATCGCCGCCGACAGGCCGATCAGCGCCGGCGACATGCCTTGCTTCTGCATCAGCAATGTGAACAGCGGCGAGCTCAGCCCTTGCGCGGCGCCAAACATGGCAAGTGCCGCGGTGACGCCGGCAAGCGCTGCCCATTGCGTTCCTGCTTCGCCTTCGCTCGAGCCGGTCGCGACCATGCTGCCATCCAGATGAACTGCTGGCCATCAGGCCGGCAAGCCAAGTAGCTATCGGTTCGATCCCCGGAAGGAAAGGGCCGGCCACCGAAATCCGCTTGCTCCAACGCGGCAACCTGATCAAGCCGATGTCGCGGCCGGGCACCTGCCGTTCCGGCATGTCGCTTCCCTCGCCCTAGTGGTCGTCGCCTCCGCAATGGCCGGACAGCCGCCGGTCCATTATGCCGCCCGCTATCGCATCCCACGAGGACCATCATGACCGCCGCCCTACAACCCTCAGAACCGGCATTGGCCACCGACCGCGCCCGTCGCGGCGGCCGCGCTGGAAAGCGCGCCGGCGGCTCAGCCGCGTTCGAGCAGCCGGCTTTTCGCCAGTTGAAGAACCCGCTGGCGCCAACCAGGCTGGTGTCCGACGACGAGCTGGAATCGATTCACCTCGCTTCCCTGCGCGTGCTGCGGGAAATCGGCGTCGACGTGCTGCATGATGAGGCCCGCAGCATCATGAAGGCGCATGGCGCCGACGTGCGTGACGGCTCAGAGCGGGTGCGCTTCGACAGCGACATGATCCTCGACCTGGTGTCGCACTGCCCGTCGGAATTCACCATCCATGCCCGCAATCCTGCGCACAATGTGCGCTTCGGCGGCAACAATGTGATCGTCTCGATGATGGCGTCGGCGCCCAATTGCTCCGACATCGATCGCGGCCGCCGGCCCGGCAACCAGCAGGACTACCGCAACTTCCTCAAGCTCGCGCAGATGCACAACATTCTGAACTGCACGGGCGGCTACCCGGTCGAGCCGACCGATATCCATCCATCCGTCCGCCATCTCGAATGCATCCGCGATCTCAGCGTGCTCACCGACAAGGTGTTCCACATCTATTCGCTCGGCAAGGAGCGCAATGTCGACGGCATCGAGATCGCCAGGATCGCGCGCGGCATCAGCCACGAGCAGATGCTCGAAGAGCCGTCCGTCTTCACCATCATCAACACCAATTCGCCGCTGAAACTCGATGTGCCGATGATGGAAGGCATCATCCAGATGTCGAGCAAGGGCCAGGTCGTCGTCGTGACGCCGTTTACCCTGTCGGGTGCGATGGCGCCTGTCACCATCGCCGGCGCACTGGTGCAGCAGAACGCGGAGGCGCTTGCCGGCATCGCCTTCGCCCAGATGGTGCGCAAGGGCGCCCCCGTCGGATATGGCGGCTTCACCTCCAATGTCGACATGAAGTCCGGTTCACCGGCGTTCGGCACGCCGGAATACATGAAGGCGCAGCTCGTCGGCGGCCAGCTTGCCCGCCGCTACAACATCCCCTACCGCACCTCCAACACCTGCGCCGCCAACACGGTCGACGCGCAGGCGGCTTATGAAAGCGTGTTCTCGTTGTGGGGCGCCATCCAGGGCGGCGGCAACCTGATGATGCATGCCGCCGGCTGGCTCGAAGGCGGCCTGCGCTGCTCCTACGAGAAGACCATTCTGGACATCGACCTGCTGCAGATGGTGGCCGAATTCCTGACCCCGCTCGACCTTTCCGAAGAGGCACTCGGCTTCGACGCCATCCAGTCGGTCGGCCCCGGGGGCCATTTCTTCGGCACCCAGCACACGCAGGACCGCTACAAGACCGCCTTCTACTCGCCGATCCTCTCCGACTGGCGCAATTACGAGACCTGGGCGGAAGCCGGCTCGCCGACGGCGCTCGAAAAGGCCAACAAGGTCTGGAAGGAGCGGCTGGCGTCCTATGAGGAGCCCTACATGGACCCGGCCATCCGCGAGGAACTCAACGCCTTCGTCGCCAAGCGCCGGTCCGAAGGCGGCGCGCCGACCGATTTTTGATCGGCAGTATTGTTGATGAACGGTCGA
Source organism: Mesorhizobium sp. M7A.F.Ca.AU.001.01.1.1 (assembly GCF_004022735.1). Lineage (NCBI taxonomy): Bacteria > Pseudomonadati > Pseudomonadota > Alphaproteobacteria > Hyphomicrobiales > Phyllobacteriaceae > Mesorhizobium > Mesorhizobium sp. M7A.F.Ca.AU.001.01.1.1. The sequence goes on along the minus strand of NZ_RZPF01000453.1, from coordinate 1,617 downwards.
CCCCCACTCCGTCGAGCTGCGCTCGACACCTCTCCCCCGATCGACGGGGGAGAGGAAAGGCGCGAGCTTATGCACGCTGGCACCCTTCCTCTCCCTCCGGAGGGGGGAGAGGTGGCGTCGCGAAGCGGCGACGGAGTGGGGGAAGGCGCTCATGAAACCCGTAGCCGTCGCAAAACGGGCACTACCCAGCGAGCCAGAAAACTCAGGCAAGGTGACAACCAGGCCGAAGCGCTGCTTTGGCTTGAGTTAAAGGCCCGCAAGCTTGGCGGCTACAAGTTCACGCGACAGTTCTCTATCGGACCATACTACGCGGACTTCGCTTGCCGCAAAAATTGGCTTGTCGTGGAAGTCGACGGACACCAACACGCCGGCAGCTCATATGACCGCCGCCGCGACGATTTCATGCGTGCCCAGGGCTATTCGATCCTGCGTGTTTGGAACCATGACGTCCTGAAACATCGTACTCCGGCCTGTGAAACCATCCTCGCCGCGCTTGATGGCAGCCTGGCCGAGAACACGGCCGCATCCGATCTCCGCTTTGTTTTCACACCCCGCTCACCCGATTCAATCTCTTCAAACACGGACCTATCCAGATGAAATCACACGTAAAAGCGGTTGTCATCGGCGGCGGCGTCGTCGGCTGCTCGGTTCTCTACCACCTGGCCAAAGCCGGCTGGACCGACATCATGCTGATCGAGCGCTCTGAACTCACATCCGGCTCGTCCTGGCACGCGGCGGGCGGCTTCCACACGCTGAACGGCGACCCCAACGTCGCCAAGCTGCAGGCCTATACGGTGCAGCTCTACAAGGAGATCGAGGAGATATCCGGCCAGTCCTGCTCGCTGCATTTGACCGGCGGCGTGATGATGGCCGATACGCCCGAGCGCATGGACTTCCTGCGCCTTGCCCACGCCAAGGGCCGCTATCTCGGCATGGACACAGAGCTGATCACCCCTTCCGAAGCCAAGGCGATGTTCCCGCTGATGGACGAGACCAATTTCGTCGGCGCCATGTGGGATCCGGTCGAAGGCCATCTCGACCCGTCCGGCACCACCATCGCCTATTCAAAGGCGGCGAAAAAACTCGGCGCCGAGATCGTGCTGCGCAACCGCGTCGTGGAATTGACGCAGGAGGTCGACGGCACCTGGAATGTCGTCACCGAACAGGGCACGGTGAAGGCCGAGCATGTCGTCAATTGCGGCGGCCTGTGGGCGCGCGAGATCGGCCGCATGGTCGGCGTCGAACTGCCGGTTCTGGCCATGGAACATATGTATCTGCTCACCGAGCCGATGCCGGAGGTCGAGGAATTCAACAAATCGACCGGCCGCGAAATGATCGGCGTGCTCGACTTCAAGGGCGAGATCTACACCCGCCAGGAGCGCAACGGCATCCTGCTCGGCACCTACGAGAAGGCCTGCAAGCCGTGGTCGCCGGTCAACACGCCATGGGATTTCGGCCACGAATTGCTGCCGCCGGACCTCGACCGCATCGCGCCGTCGCTGGAAATCGGCTTCAAGCATTTCCCCGGCATCGAAAAGGCCGGCATCAAGCAGATCATCAACGGCCCCTTCACCTTCGCGCTGGACGGCAACCCGCTGGTCGGCCCGGTGCAGGGCC
>NZ_RZPF01000452.1:0-5498 GCF_004022735.1 Mesorhizobium sp. M7A.F.Ca.AU.001.01.1.1 | reverse complement strand
CGTTAGGGCCGATTTCCGGCACCGGCACCTCTTCCATCCAGATGCCTGGTTCGGCCTTGGCCTTCACCAGCGCTTTCATCATGTTCGACATGCTTTTGTCCCTTGAAGCTCTTGTTCCGGAATCGCTTTTCGATTCCGGCTTGTCAGGAAATCACCCCGAGTTCGCGCCCGACGGCGGCGAACGCTTCCACCGCGCGGTCGATATCGGCGCTGGAATGCGCCGCCGACATCTGCGTGCGGATGCGCGCCTGCCCCTTTGGCACCACCGGGAAGGAGAAGCCGATGACATAGATGCCGCGCTTCAGCATGCGCGCGGCCATCTCCTGCGCCAGGCTGGCATCGCCCAGCATCACCGGGATGATCGGATGATCCGCTCCGGCCAGCGTGAAGCCGAGCTTGCCCATTTGCGACCGGAACCGCGCAGCGTTGTCGTAGAGTTTGTCGCGCAGCCCATCGCCGTCCTTGATCAGCTCGAACACCTTGATCGAAGCGCCGGCGATCGCCGGCATCAGCGTGTTGGAAAAGAGATACGGCCGTGAGCGCTGGCGCAACCAGTCGACCACCTGGCTTTTGCCCGAGGTGTAACCACCGGAGGCCCCACCAAGTGCCTTGCCGAGCGTCCCGGTGATGATGTCGACCCTGCCCTCGACGCCGCAATGCTCGGCCGAGCCGCGGCCGTTCTGACCGACGAAGCCGACGGCATGGCTGTCGTCGACCATCACCATGGCGTCATACTTCTCGGCGAGGTCGCAGACACCCCTGAGATTGGCGATGATGCCATCCATCGAAAACACGCCGTCGGTGGCGATCAACCGGAAGCGGCAGTCCCGGGCTTCCTTCAGGCGCGCCTCGAGATCGGCCATGTCGTTGTTGGCGTAGCGGAAACGTTTGGCCTTCGACAGCCGCACACCATCGATGATCGAGGCATGATTCAAGGCATCCGAAATAATGGCGTCTTCCTCGCCCAGCAGCGTCTCGAACAGGCCGCCATTGGCATCGAAGCAGGAGCCGTAAAGGATGGTGTCTTCCATGCCGAGGAAGGAGGAAATCGTGGCTTCGAGTTGCTTGTGCTCTTCCTGCGTGCCGCAGATGAAGCGCACCGATGCCATGCCGTAGCCATAGCGGTCGAGCGCCTGCTTGGCAGCATTGCGCAAATCGGCGCTATCGGCGAGGCCGAGATAGTTGTTGGCACAGAAATTCAACACCTTGTCGCCGCCGACCTCGATCTCGGCCGACTGCGTCGAAGTGATCACCCGCTCCGACTTGTAGAGGCCTGCCGATTTGAGCCCCGCGAGCTCGCTGTCGATGTGGGAGAGGAATGCTGCGGTCATGACCTAGCCTCGTTTGATGTGGGCCGACTGTCGTCTCGTCCGCGCGAAAAATCCATCGCAAAAACGACCGGATCGGTGGCAAGCAGCACGATGCGGCCCCGATGTCGATCATCACGCGGCCGAGGAACGACGCCACGACAAAGGTTCTGGCCGATGACCGCTCAAATGCCGGTACGGTGCTAAACGAGCCGATAACCATTCCGCGATCTTTCCACGGCCGCCCCTTGCCGGACAGCCGTCGATTTCCGGTCCTGTTAACGTTTGCAGTTCAATGGTGCTCATACAAGAATCCCTAGGCAAGAATCCTTAGGCGAGAGGGCCGCCCCCGAAAATGTCGCAGCAGCCGGTGCAAACCGTTTCAGGCAAGCTCATACTGCTGATCAAGGCTGGCTATTGGCTGGCCCTGCTGATCATTGCGGCCATGGTGATCGCCTCCTTCATCCTGCTGCAGCAGATGATGGCCACCCAACAGCACAATCACACCTTGCTCGACATCGTCAGCACACAAAAGACGCTGTCGCAGCGCATCGTCTTCCTTGCCAGTGCAACGGGTGCCGGTTCACGCGACAAGCAACCGGCGCTGGTCAGCGCGCTCAAGCAGGCAACGGCGGAGTTCGAGACCAACTACGACCTGCTGCTCGATCAGACAGGAGCCGATCCGCAATCGCCGGCCAAGCTCGACCCGAAGTCGATCGAAAGCGTCCTCTTCGCCAAGCCCTTCCACCTCGACTATTTCTCCGTCGGGCTGATCGCCAATGGCGACCGCCTGATCTCGGCCTATGAATCGCAATTCAACGGCAATGGCGGCTACAAGGGCGGCGGCGAACGCGTCAATCTCGACGCCTCAGTCGCCAATGCGACCTTGTCGGGTTATGCCGCGCTCGGCCAGCGCATCACTGCCGACGCCGACGACCGCTCCGAGAAGCTGCTCGCTCTCCATCGCACGCTGTTCTACGCCACAATCGGCGTCATCATACTGGTGGCGCTCTTCATCTTCAGGCCGATGTCGAACGCCATCCTGCGCAAGACGCATGAACTGATCGACGCGCGCAATTCCATGGCCTTCATCGCGGTTCATGACGGCCTCACCGGCCTGCACAACCGCACGTTCCTGACCGATCATTTCGACACGCTGATCAAGGGCACGCACCGGCGTCGCGAACGCCTTGCCGTCGTCCAGCTCGATCTCGATCGGTTCAAGCAGATCAACGATACGCTCGGCCACGCCGCCGGCGACTATGTGCTGGTCGTCACGGCACAGCGCATGCGCGATTCCTGCCGGGCGTCGGATCTGTGCGTGCGCCTGGGCGGCGACGAGTTCGTCATGATCCTCGGCGGCGCCGGCGGCACCGAAGACATCAACATGCTGGCGCGGCGCATCTTGGCGCACATCAACGAGCCGATCGTCTTCCAGGGCACGACCATTCTCCCAGGCGCCAGCGCCGGCATCGCGGTCTATCCGATCGACGCCGACAATGCTGGGGATTTGCTGGTCCATGCCGACCTGGCGCTTTATTCCGCCAAGAAGCTTGGCGGTGGCAACTTCTCCTTCTTCTCCGAGGAACTGCGCCGCGAACTCGATTATCGCAAGCAGCTCGAGCACGACATCAAGGTCGCCATCGCGGAGCGGGCGTTCCAGGTCTATTTCCAGCCGCAGGTCTCGCTGACCAACGGCACGATCAGCGGCATAGAGGCGCTGGTGCGCTGGAACCATGCGGAGCGCGGCATGATCCCGCCCGGCGAATTCATCCCGGTCGCCGAGAAATGCGGCTTCATGCCCGAGATCGGCCGCATCGTCATCACCAAGGCGATCAACGAGGCGGCCGAATGGAATCGCGCCGGCATTGCCTTCGGACGGCTTGCCGTCAATGTTTCCGGCACCGAGCTGCGCGAGCACGATTTCGATGCGTTCTTGTTCGAGACGCTGGAAAAGGCTGGGCTGCCGCCGCAAAAACTGTCGCTGGAAATCGTCGAATCCGTCATCCTCGACGACGAAAAGACAGGCATCGCCGCCAAGCTGCGCCACATCAGGGCAGCCGGCGTCCATCTCGAACTCGATGATTTCGGCACCGGCTATGCTTCGCTCAGCCATGTCAACCCGAACGAGATCGACCGGCTGAAGATCGATCGCCGCTTCGTTCAGAACATCCATGAGAATGGCGACAACTCGAAGATCGTGCGCGCCATCACCGAGCTGGCGCGTGGCCTCGGCATCTCGATCGTCGCGGAGGGTGCCGAAACCGAGGCCGAGCTCGATTCGCTGATGGCGATCGGCTGTGACCAGGTGCAGGGCTACTCCATCGCCTTCCCGATGCCGCACGACAAGGCGCTGGAATGGCTGACCGCTCGCATGCCGAAGAAGGCCAAGCTGACGGTGCTGCAAGGAAGCCTGGCATAGGTACGGCCGGGCTGCCTTGACAACCGCGTGTGAAGATGGCCGCCTTGTCGTGATCGCAACAGGGATATCGGGGCTGATGACACCGTTTCGGTTTGCCCTTGCGGCACTGCTGATCTTTGCGGCCCCCGCCCAGGGCGCCGATCGCACCATCTATCTTACCTTCGACGATGGGCCGCTGAACGGCACAAGCAACATCCTCGACGTGCTGGAGGCCGAGCAGGTTCCTGCAACCCTATTCATGGTCGGCATGCACGCACAGGCGAGCGCTGCCAACAGAGCGCTCGTCCAGCGCGCCAAGCAGCTTCCTCTGGTGACGCTCGGCAACCACAGCTACAGCCATGCCTACAATCACTACCGGCATTTCTACGGCGACACCGAGGGTGTCGTCGCCGACATGGTACGGGCAAACGCGGTGCTCGGCTTGAAGCCCGTGGTGCATGCAAGGCTGCCGGGGCGCGACGTGTTCAGGCTGCCCTCCATGTCGAAGAACGACACTTCGCTTGGCCTCGCCCAGGAGGGGCATGAAGAGCCCGACTACGAATTTGTCGCGGCCTCAGGCTTCTATCTCTACGGCTGGGACCATGAATGGGTGCACAAGGACAACGGCGAGCCGGTGCAGAGCGTCGACCATCTGGTCAGCGAGATCGATCATCTGTTCGGCTATGGCCGCTTCGTCAAGCCCGGCAAGCTGATCCTGCTGATGCATGACGAGATGTTTCAGGACGGCTTCGACGGCAAGACGAAGCTGACCAATTTGATCGCCGCGCTGAAGCTGCGCCGTTACGCCTTTGGGGCAATCCAGGGCTACGACGACTGAACCGGTGAGGACGGCGAGTTCTTCAGCGGATGTGCATCGGTACCCGATGCTGTCGCATGGCCGGCAAGGCGTCAAAGCACCTCGATCGACTCCCCGCGCAGCTTGTGCCGACGCAATTTGATGTATGTGCGCAAATTAGGCGTCATCTGAAAGCCCACCAGCTTCGTCTCCTGGAGGGGAGCAGCCCACGCCATCGTCTCGTAGCGGGCGCCGTAACCTTCGATGGTGGCGGCAAGATTTTCGCGGCCCAGATTCCTGGCCAGAGTGGCGCAGGCAGCAACCCTCGAACGAATCGACTGGCCGTATTTGGGCGCAAACGCCAGTCCGCCGTCCGCCAGGTCATCGACCTCATGGGCAAGCGCCAGGAACAGAATGTCCTCGTCGCCGGTCGGCACACCTTTGTCCACAATGCGCTCGGGATCTCCCGTGTCGAATTTCAGTCCGACCACGCGAGCGACAAGACCCTCGACGCGAGGACCAATTTTTTGCTCCAGCCACTTGCGATGAGCATCGGTTCGCCTGCTGGATTTGCCGTCCGGATACTGGCCTCCGTCATAGGCGGCGTGAAACATAGCGGCGAGGACAAGATCGACGCTTTGGTCGAAATGCGCGACCGACGACGCAGCTCCCACCGCATGGCAGATGAAAGGCCGTCCCGTCTTGCGATAACGGCCGTTGAACATCGCGCAACACACACGATACGCCTTCTGCACCCTGGCGATATCGGCAAGCGGATATCCAGCCTCGTATAGCTGGATGTAAAGCGCCGTGTTGGTCTGGCGCGGAACGAACAGATCTTCTTTGGTCAACTTGTCCCCCCGAACGTTGTTAGGTTTTCCGGCGACTTCTCGCTCCCGAAGCCAGCGGCTTCGGTATTCTTGCACAGATTTTACAGAAGAGTTGAGCCTGACCTCTTCCCACCAGGATCAGCCGGACAATGGAACGTTACAAA
>NZ_RZPF01000451.1:0-5499 GCF_004022735.1 Mesorhizobium sp. M7A.F.Ca.AU.001.01.1.1 | reverse complement strand
GCGATGCCGAGCCGGGCGATGCGATGCAGCGGCAGGCCGGCTATGTCGTGGCCGAGGAAGCGCACGCTGCCGCTGGTCGGGCGCAGCGTACCGGTCAACACATTGAGGAAGGTGCTTTTGCCGGCGCCGTTCGGGCCGATGATGCAGCAGAGTTCCTTGTCGCGTACAGTGAGGTTCAGGGCCTCCAGCGCCTGCAGCCCGCCAAAGCGGATGCCGACATTTTCGGCCTGGAGCAGGATGTCGCTCATTGTGCGCGCCTCCCGCCTTTGAACAGGGCTTTCAGTCGCGCGTAGATCGACAGGATGCCGTCCGGCAGGACGAAGACGATGATGACGAAGACACAGCCGAGCAATAGCGGCCACAGGCTCGGGTTGAAACTGCTGATCGTCTGCTGCGCACGCTGGATGAAGATGGCGCCGAGCACCGGCCCCAGCAGCGTGCCGCGCCCGCCGACCGCCACCCAGACGATGACTTCCGTCGACAGAAGCAGTCCGGACAGATCCGGTGCCACCAACCCCGCCATGCAGACATAGAGCGCGCCGGCAAGGCCGGCGATCGCCGCCGACAGGACGAAGGTGACGAGCAGCCGCAACGGCGCATTGTGGCCGAGCGCTGCTGCCCGGACTTCATTGTCCTGTATGGCGGTCAGCACCGTACCCCAGCGGCCACGGCTGATCGACCACAGCGCCAGCACGGTCACCGCGACGATGGCCGAGACGAAGATGTAGCTGGGCAGGTCCTGGCTGAGATCGACGTGCAGCCCGCCGACATCGAAGGCAATCGGCGGAATGCCGATCAGCCCGCTGTCGCCGCCGGTGACCGAGCTCCAGGAGACCGCCGCCTGCTGGCAGATGACGCCCATGGCCAGCGTGACGATGGTGAAATAGCTGCCACGGATGCCGCCGAAAAACAGGAAGTAGCCGATGATGGCGGAGACCAAGGCCGCACCGGCCACCGCACCGATGATGCCAAGCAGGCTGGCGAAGGAGATCGCATCGTTGAGCGTGATCAGCGCCATGATGTAGCCGCCGATGCCGAAAAACGCAGCGTGGCCGAAACACAGGATTCCAGTGCGGCCCCAGAAGAAGTCGAGGCTCGCGGCGAACAGGCCGAAGATCAGCGCGTCGCGGATCACGGTCAGCTGATACCCGCCGACAAAGAACGGATAGATGATCGCGAGCGCCACGCAGGCGGCGAAGATCAGCAGCCAGTTGCGGTCGCGGGCGATCATCGCGACGCTCCGTTGAACAGGCCGTTGGGCCGAAGCCGGACAGCGACGATGGCCGCCAGCAGCACGACCGCCTGCGCCAGCGACGGCGAGATCTGATAATTGAGGATGCTGGTCAGCCCGCCGACGAAGACGCTGCCGGCGACGAGGCCGCCGATCGAGCCGACGCCGCCGACAATGACGACGAAGAAGGCGTTGGCGAGATAGTTCACCCCCATCTGCGGCAGCACGATCGCCAGCGGCGCGACCAGTCCGCCGGCGAGCCCGGCGATGGCCGCGCCGAAGGTGAAGGCGATGGCGTAGGTGCGCCGCGTGTTGATGCCGACGCCCTCGGCCATTTCGCGGTTCTGGATGACGGTGCGGATGTCGAGACCGAAGGACGTGCGGCTGATCAGCAGGATGACGCCGAGCAAGGTCAGCATGGCGATGCCGATCAGGATCAGCCGATAGGCCGGGTAGACGGTGAAGAAGAGGTCGAGCGTGCCCTCGATAGGCGGCGTCACCGGCTTGGCGCCGAGACCGAAGATCAGTTCCAGCCCTTGCTGCAGGATCAGGCTGACGCCCCAGGTGGCAAGCACAGTTGAGACCGGCCTGGAATAGAGATGGCGGATGATGGCGAATTCGAGGATGCAGCCGATCACCGCGCCGGCGATGGGGGCAGCCGCCAGCCCTAGCCAGAACGAGCCACCCATGCTCTGGACGAAATAGACCGCGAAGGCGCCGACGGTGACGAACTCGCCATGTGCCAAATTGGTCACGTTCATCAGGCCGAAGCTGATCGCCAGCCCGAGCCCGACCAGCATCAGGATACTGATCAGCGTCAGCGCATTGAGCAGCGTGGTGATGACGAAATCCATCGCGTCAAGCCGCACTGGCGAGACGTTGGCGCAGGCCGGCGAGCAGGCCTTCGGCGGCATCGATCACCGCGGCCTGATGAAGCTGCAGGTCTTGCCCGGCCCATTCGTCGATATGGTCCGACAAAGGGTCGACCACTTCGGTACGGTGATTGGCTAGCGTCTCGATGACGGCATGGCCGCAGAACGGCACATAGCCCTCGGAGTAGCCGCCTTCATGGGTCATCATCAGGCGCCCTTGCGAGGTCTCGGCGGCCAGCGCAACCATGCGCGCGGCGAGACGCCTGAAGCATTCGCTGTTGAGCATCATGCGGCCGAGTGGATCGAAGCCGGACGCATCGAAGCCGGAGGCGACGATGACGAGGTCCGGTCTGTAGGCGCGCAGTGCCGGTGCGACAACGCGGTCGAAAGTCGCTTCATAAGCACCGGTGCCGCTGCCGGCCGGCAGCGGGATGTTGATGTTGAAGCCCTCGCCGGCATCTTTCCCGTTGTCGGCCAGCGCACCGCGCCCGGTCGGATAGAGATTGTCCTGGTGCACGGAAATGGTCAGAACCGACGGGTCGGAATAGAACACCGTCTCGGTGCCGTTGCCGTGATGCACATCCCAGTCGACTATCGCCGCGCGCCCGAGCAAGCCTTCATGCTGCAGCCGGCGGACAGCGACGCCAATGTTGGAGAACAGGCAGTTGCCCATCGCCTGGTCGGGCTCGGCATGGTGTCCCGGCGGCCGCGCCAGCGCATAGGCATTGTCGACGCGGCCGGTCAGCACGGCGCGCATCGCGGCATAGGTGGTCCCGGCCGACAGCAGCGCGATGTCAAAACTGTTGAGGCCGATCGGCGCCTGCGGCCCGGCGAAACCGGAGCCGCGTTCGCTGAGCATGCGAATATCGTCGACATGGCGTTGCGTGTGCACGCGCAACAGGTCGTCGACCGAGACCGGCTCGGGGATGATCGGCACCAGATGCCGCGACAGGCCGCTGACCTGGATGAGGTTGTTCAGCCGGCGCTTGGAGCCAGGGGATTCCAGATGCCGGCCGGGTTCCACGAAACGGCCGGGCGGCATCATGTCGGCGCTGGAGCCGGTGTCATGCCACATCAGCTGTTCGTGAAAAACGTAGCCTGTCGCCATGCGCAGCGTCCTCTGAAAACCAGGTGACGCTAGCAGGCTAACGATCAGATGGCCCGACCCGAAAGTGGGGTCGCGCCTCTTATCTATGCCCCTCCTTTCGGAGGGGTATGGGCGCCTGCAGATCCTTGCGCGGCGCGCACCGCCTGCACCCGGTTGGTCACCGCGAGCTTGCCGAAAATGTTCTTCAGATGCCATTTCACCGTGGTCTCGCTCACCGACAACGCCAAGGCGATATCGCGGTTGGACATGCCCTCGGTGAGATAGCGCAGCAGTTCGGCCTCGCGCTGGGTGAGCTGTTCCTTCTCGGCGGCTGGTGCGGCCAGCTTGCGCGTCGCGACAGGCATCGCCTGCGCGGCATCGATGATGCGCGACGCATAGGCTGACAGTGCGGGATCGGTCTTCGCCTGGGCCGCGCGCAGCCGCATCAACCCTTCGACAACAGGCCTTCCCTCGTCGACGAAAGAGCGGATGAAGCCGGAGGGTTGGGCGAGACGCAACGCATTGAGGAGATTGCGGTCGGCCTCGCGTTGGTCGTGGAAGGCGCTGGCCGCCTTGGCGCGCAGGATCAGCGCCAATATATGGCGGCGCATGCGCCCGCTGTCTTTCGTGCGCTCGAGCAGCGCGTCGAAAACCCCCGCGGCAGCGGCATAGGATTTCTCGGCCGTCAGCAGGCGGCCCTCGGCAAAGAACTCGAACTCGTTGGCGGTAGTGATGACCACCGAAGCCTCGGTCCCTTCGCCCCGATGCTCGGCCAGCAGCGCACGCGCCTCGGCAATACGGTTCTGGTCGAGCAGCACACGTATGCGGTCATGCACGATCATCGATGCCAGGCGGCGATACACCGTGCCATGTACGCGTTGATAGACGCGCTCAAGCATATCCAGTGCCGCTTCGGTGCGACCGGTCAGCTGCAGCACGCGGGCATAGGTCGGCACGCTGGCCAGGGGATAGACGATGACCGCCGCGCCCTCGATCTGCGGTCCGAGATTCTCGACCAGGGTCAGCGCTTCGCCCGACGCATTGGTCTCATAGGCAAGTTCCGCAAGCAGCGTGCCGGCCAGGGCCTCGGCATAGGAGTTTGCACCGATCCGCGCCCGAGCCTCGATGATCGCGTTGCGCAGCAGCCGCTCGGCGGCGGGCAAGCGGCCCGCCGAACGCTCGATCACGGCCATGTAGCAATTGGCAATGGTGACGCCGAGCAGGCTGCCGCTTCGCTCATGCGCCCGGCGTGCCGCATCGATGGCGGCGCGTGCGCCGTCGAGGTCACCCAGCGCATAGAGGTTGTAGCCAATGACATTGGCGGTCGCGCCCTCCATGAACCAGGCATCGGGCGCGATGACGCGCAGGGCCGCAAGGGCTGTGGCGCGCGCCTGATCGAACTGCTCCAGCGTGCTGTGAACGGCGGCGGCGAGAACCACGAGCTCGGCCTCGATCGTTGTGCCGGTCATCGTGCCCGGGTCGTTGCTGTCGGTCGGTCCGGCTTCGACCAGCTTGCGCGCATTGCTCAGCGTCTGTTGGGCAATCTCCGGCTGGCTGCTGTGCACCGCCAACCACAGCACGACCAGCTGCAGCCGAATGCGCTGGTCGATCAGCTTCCTCGGCAGCAGTGCCAGCAGCTGGCGCACGTAGAGAAGCTGGCACTGGGCGATGAGGTCGAGCGCATTGTTCTCCACGAACACCGCCGCGCGGGCCTGGTCGCCGGCGGCCAGCGCGTGCCCGATCGCCTCTGTCAGCATCTTGCGCTCGCCGAACCATTCGGCAGCCGCCAGATGCAGCGGCGCGATCATCTCCGGTTCGCGCCGTTCCATTTCGCGGCTAAGGAAATCGCGGAACAGATGATGGTAGCGGAACCAGCGCCGCTCTTCGTCGAGCGGCACCAGGAACAGGTTGCGCGTCTCGATCTCGGTGATCGCCGCTTCGGCGTCGGCCGCGCGCATCACCGCCCGGCAGGGCTCGGCGCTGAAGCGTTCGAAGATCGAGCTGTAGAGCAGGAATTTTGCGATCGCCGGCGGCAGTTCCAGGAACACTTCGCCCATCAGGAAGTCGGCGACGTTTCGGTTGGCGCCGGTAAAATTGCCGATGACGGTTTCCGGTGCATGCGCGGCACTCAGTGACAAAGAGGCCAGTTGCAGGCCGGCGGCCCATCCTTCGGTGCGCGAGCACAAGGTCTCCACCGTGCCGCTGCTGACGCTCAGGCCCAGCTTGTCGTTGAAGAAAGCTTCGGCCTCGGATGAGGCGAAACGCAGATCGTCGGGGCCGATTTCGAAAACGTCGCCAAGCACCCGGAG
>NZ_RZPF01000044.1:0-15568 GCF_004022735.1 Mesorhizobium sp. M7A.F.Ca.AU.001.01.1.1 | reverse complement strand
AGGGGTGACGCTGAGTTGGCTGGGCGTCGTTCTCTATCCGCCGGTGTGGGTGGTCGCGGTGCTGGCCTGCATGCTGGGCGCCGTCGTCGGGCTGATCAACGGCGTGCTCATCGCGCGCTTCAAGGTTCCAGCTTTCGTCGCCACCCTCGGCGTCATGTACATGGCGCGCGGCCTGGCGCTGCTGATGACCAGCGGCCTGACCTACAACAATCTCGGCGGCAAGCCGGAGCTCGGAAACACCGGCTTCGATGCGCTTGGCTTCAACCGCTTGTTCGGCGTGCCGACGGGCGTCGTGGTTCTCGTGGTCATCGCGCTCATTGGCAGCATCGTCCTGAACCGCACCGCTTTCGGGCGCTGGCTCTACGCCTCGGGCGGCAATGAACGCGCGGCCGAACTCTCCGGCGTTCCGGTCAAGACAGTGCAGATTTCCGTCTATGTGCTGTCGGGCATCTGCGCCGCCATTGCCGGCCTGATCCTGTCCTCGCAGCTTACATCGGCGGGACCGACCGCCGGCACCACCTACGAACTGACGGCCATTGCGGCCGTCGTCATCGGCGGCGCGGCACTGACCGGCGGCCGCGGCAACATCCGCGGAACCCTGCTCGGGGCCTTCGTCATCGGCTTCCTGTCCGACGGTCTGGTGATCATCGGCATCTCATCCTACTGGCAGACAGTGTTCACCGGCGCGGTCATCGTGCTCGCCGTGCTCCTCAATGCCGTTCAGTATCGCCGCCGCAGCAAGCTCCCAAGCGCGACAGGTGGCCAACCGACTTCTCAGAAACGGGGGAAGGCCGAACCGGCCAATCCTGCCCAAGGGAAGACTGCCAGGTGAACTGGCAGCAACACCGCGTAATCATTGGAGGAATGTACATGAAAACCATGCTGAAAAGTCTGCTCGCGGCCGCGATGGTCGTTGGGTTCACGGCCGCCGCGTCAGCCGCGGGCCTGATCTCGATCATCGTCAACGATCCGGCCAATCCCTACTGGCTGACCGAGGGCAACGTCGCCAAGGCCGAGGCCGAGAAGCTTGGCTATACGGCCAATGTCGGCGCCCACAAGGGCGATACCAATACCGAAAGCAATTTGATCGACACCGCCATCACCAACAAGTCGGTGGCGATCATTCTCGATCCGGCCAACGCCGACGGCTCTGTCGGTGCGGTGAAGAAGGCGATTGCAGCCAACATCCCGGTGTTCCTTGTCAATGCCGAGATCAACCAGGAAGGCCTCGCCAAGGGGCAGCTCGTTTCCAACAACGCGCAGGGCGCTGCTCTCGGTGCCCAGCAGTGGGTGCAGGCCGTCGGTGAAAAGGGCAAATATGTCGAACTGCTCGGCGCCCCGTCGGACAACAATGCCGCCACGCGCTCGAACGGTTACGCGACTGTGCTGAGCCAGTACCCGGATCTCGAAAAGGCTGCTTCGCAGGTCGCCAACTGGGATCGTACCCAGGGCCACGACAAGATGCAGAGCATGCTGCAAGCCAATCCCGACATCATCGCCGTGATCAGCGGCAATGACGAAATGGCTCTCGGCGCGGTTGCGGCGCTGAAGGAAGCTGGCAAGCTCGCCGGCATCAAGGTCGGTGGCTTCGACGGCTCCCCGGACGCGGTTGCGGCGATCAAGTCCGGTGAACTGCAGTACACCGTGCTGCAGCCGGTCGCCATCTTCTCGGCCAAGGCCGTGCAGCAGGCGGACTCGTTTATCAAGACGGGTGCCACCGGTGCGGCGACCGAGAAGCAGCTGTTCGATTGCCTTCTCATCACCAAGGACAATGTCGACAAGTACACCGCACCCTTCGTGCTGTCTGAGTAATACCTGCACAGGGGGTGTCCTTGCGGACACCCCCTGTCTCTTCTACGAAATGACTGCCCTCGTGAACTGCCTTCGCAACCAATCGGAATTTGCGGCATGAAAGACCTGCTGATCGGCATCGACGCGGGAACGTCGGTGATCAAATCGATCGCTTTCGATCTGTCCGGGCGGCAGCTCGCCATGACGTCGGTGCCCAATAGCTTCGTCACGCTGGAAGGCGGCGGCGCCGAGCAGGACCTCGACCAGACCTGGCGCGACATGGCGCGGACCGTTCGCGATCTCGCGGCCAAGATTCCCGACCTCGCGCAACGAATCGCGGCGGTGGCCATCACCGGGCAAGGCGACGGAACCTGGCTGATCGATAGCGACGGCATGCCTGTCTCGCGCGCCTGGCTGTGGCTCGATGCCCGCGCCGGACGTTTGGTGGACGAGATGCGCGCCGATCCCCGGGATCGCAGGCGGTTCGAACTGACCGGCACGGGGCTGAATTCCTGCCAGCAAGGCGCCCAGCTTGCCTTCATGAAAAAGAACCATCCCGACATGCTGGAGCGGGCGGCCACCGCACTGCATTGCAAGGATTGGCTCTACTTCAAGATGACGGGCGAACGCGCCACCGATCCCTCCGAGGGAACCTTCACCTTCGGCGATTTTCGGTCGCGCACCTATTCCGACGAAGCCCTCGACATCCTGGATCTGACGACGCATCGCCGCCTGTTGCCTCCCATGCTCGAAGGCACCACCGACCATCATCCGCTATCGCGATCGGCGGCGGCGGAGACCGGCCTGCTCGAAGGCACGCCGGTGGTGCTGGGCTACGTCGACATGGTCATGACGGCGCTCGGAGCCGGCCTCTATGATCCCTCGGGCAATGTCGGCTGCACGGTCATCGGCTCGACCGGCATACACACGCGCTTCGCAGCCACTCCCGACGATGTCGTGCTGAACGCAGATGGCTCCGGCTACACGATCGCCATGCCTATTCCGGGCGCCTTTGCACAATTGCAATCCAACATGGCGGCGACGCTCAACATAGACTGGGTGCTTGGCCTTGCGCGCGACGTGCTCGCCACGGCTGGCGGCAAACCTTCTCATGACGAGTTGCTGAAGGCGCTCGACGCTTGGATGGAAGCATCGGAGCCGGGATCGCTGATCTACCAGCCTTACATATCGCTAGCCGGCGAAAGAGGGCCGTTCGTCGACCCTGACGCACGCGCCGGCTTCATCGGCCTTTCGGTCAAGCATGGCTTTGGCGATCTGGCACGCGGCGTGCTCGAGGGGTTGGCCTTCGCCGCTCGCGATTGCTACCAGGCGATGGGCGCCGTGCCGAGTGAGATCCGCCTGTCGGGCGGCGCAGCGCGCAGTCCGTCTCTACGTCGCATCATCGCGGCGGCGACAAGGGCGCAGGTGCGCACCAGCAGCCGCCAGGAAGCCGGCGCGGCGGGTGCCGCGATGATGGCCGCGGTCGGGCTCGGCGTCTACGGCTCCATGGAAGACTGCGCCGCCGAATGGGTGACGCCGCTTCTCGGCGACTGCGATGCCTATGACGAGGCGCTTTCGCAAACATACGAT
The DNA here is from genome assembly GCF_004022735.1 of Mesorhizobium sp. M7A.F.Ca.AU.001.01.1.1. Classification (NCBI taxonomy): domain Bacteria; kingdom Pseudomonadati; phylum Pseudomonadota; class Alphaproteobacteria; order Hyphomicrobiales; family Phyllobacteriaceae; genus Mesorhizobium; species Mesorhizobium sp. M7A.F.Ca.AU.001.01.1.1. The sequence goes on along the minus strand of NZ_RZPF01000044.1, from coordinate 12,187 downwards.
GCGCTCTTCCCTTCCTTCGTTGCGGCGCGCCAGGCGCTTCGGCCGGTGTGGAAGGGCATGGCGCACCGCACAGGAGCAAGATCTTGAGCAATACAACAGATGTCGTCGATCTCTTCGTGATCGGCGGCGGCGTCAATGGAGCCGGCATAGCGCGTGATGCTGCAGGTCGTGGCCTGTCCGTCATCCTGTGCGAAAAAGACGATCTCGCGCAAGGCACCAGTTCGCGTTCCGGCAAGCTGGTGCATGGCGGCCTGCGCTACCTCGAATATTATGAATTCAGGCTGGTTCGCGAAGCGCTGATCGAACGCGAGGTGCTGCTCGAGGCGGCGCCGCATATCATCTGGCCGATGCGCTTCGTTCTACCGCACAGCCCGCAGGATAGGCCGGCATGGCTGGTCCGGCTCGGGCTGTTTCTCTACGACCACCTTGGCGGCCGCAAACGGCTGCCTGGGACAAGAACGCTGAACCTGAGGACCTCGCCTGAAGGCGCGCCGATCAAGGACGAATTCAAGCGCGGTTTCGAATATTCCGACTGCTGGGTCGACGATGCGCGCCTGGTGCTGCTCAATGCGCTCGATGCAAGGCAGCGAGGCGCCAGAGTGCTCACGCGCACCGCCTGTGTCGCGGCGCGCCGTGAAGGCGGACTGTGGTCGATCGACATGCAGGATGGTCGCACGGGCGCCGTCACGAAAGTCCGCGCGCGCGCTCTGATCAACGCAGCAGGTCCCTGGGTCAACGACATTGTCAGCCGCGTCGCCGGGCAGAATTCGACGCGCAATGTCCGGCTTGTAAAAGGCAGCCATATCGTCGTGCCCAAATTCTGGGAGGGGCGGCAGGCCTATCTCATCCAGAACAACGACAAGCGGGTGATCTTCGTCAACCCGTACGAGAACGATCTGGCGCTGATCGGCACGACCGACATTCCCTACGAAGGCAGGCCCGAGGAAGTGGTCGCCGAGGCCAGCGAAGTCGACTACCTGATCAAGGTGGTCAATCGCTATTTCAAGCGGCAGCTGACGCCACAGGACGTGGTCTACAGCTTCTCCGGTGTGCGTCCGCTCTATGACGACAATGCCGACAATCCAAGCGCGGTGACGCGCGACTATATTTTCGAACTCGACGCCTCCAACGGCAACGCACCGCTGCTTTCGGTGTTCGGCGGCAAGATCACCACCTTCCGCAAGCTGTCGGAACACGCGCTGGAAAAGATCCAGCCATTCTTTCCGACGATGAAGAAAGCCTGGACGGCCAAAATTCCCTTGCCGGGGGGCGACCTGCCCAATGCGGACTTCGAGCAGTTTCTGAGCGATCTGCATGTCGAATTTTCATGGCTCAGCCCGTCGTTGGTGAAGCACTACGCTCGAAGCTACGGCACCCGCGCCAGGCAATTGCTCGCCGGCGCGCAAAGCGAGGCTGATCTCGGCCGACGCTTCGGTCCCGATCTGTATGAACGGGAGGCAAAGTTCCTGGTCGAGACCGAATGGGCTGGCACATCAGCCGATATACTGGAACGCCGCACAAAGCATGGCCTGCATATCAATGCGGCCGAGCGGAAAGCGTTCGAAGATTGGTTCGGTAACATCATGGCGACGGCGGACTGATGGCCTTCACGCTTTCCCTCAACACCAATCCTCTGGTCAATCGCTTCGCCGATCCAGACGATTTGATCGACGCGATTGCTTATGGCATCGGCATTCGCGACGTGCAGTTGACGCATGAATTCGTCAATCCGGGCTGGCCGGCGGCCACGATTGCCAAATTCCTGCGCCTGTTCAACAGCGCGCTTTCGCGGACCGGTGTCAGGATCACCTCCGGCATGACCGGACCTTATGGCCGGCTCAACCATTTCGGCCACCCGGACGCCGACGTCCGGCGCTACTATGTCGACTGGTTCAAGACCTTCGCCGACATTTCCGCCGAACTCGGCGCGCCAGGCATGGGCACGCAGTTCGCCATCTTCACCTACAAGGACTTTGACGATCCGCAACGGCGGGCAGCACTTCTCGATATCGCGCTCGAATGCTGGCGCGAGGTTGCCGAACACGCCAGGGCGGCGGGGCTGACATACCTGTTCTGGGAGCCGATGTCGGTCGGCCGCGAGTTCGGCCACACGATCGAAAGCTGCGTCACGCTGCAAGGCGCCATCGACGCAGCGAAGCTGCCCATACCGATGAAGATGATGGTCGATATCGACCATGGCGACGTGACCTCACCCAACCCTGCCGACACCGATCCCTACGCCTGGGCGAAAGCGTTTCCATTGCAATCTCCGATCATCCACATCAAGCAGTCTTCCATGAACAAGGGCGGCCATTGGCCGTTCACGGCCGCCTACAACAAGGATGGCCGCATAGTGCCGCAGAAGTTGCTGGACGCGGTTCGGCAGGGTGGTGGAACCGACAATGAAATTTGCCTTGAACTTTCCTTCAGGGAGAGGGAACCAGTCGACCATCAGGTTATCGAGATGATCCGCGAGTCGGTGGATTTCTGGGCGCCTTACGTCGACAGTGGCCGGGACAGTCTCAAGCCTCGGACTTGAGCGAATACGTCGCCCGGAAGCCGGCTTCGGCCGCAAAAGTATCGAAGGAGAAAAACAATGGCCCCATATTGGGTCGGCACGAGCTGGAAGATGAACAAGACGCTTGCCGAGGCGTTGCTGTTCGCCGATGCGTTGGCCGCCTTCGTGCCTGGTTTCGATCAGGCGATACAGCCTTTCGTCATTCCGCCGTTCACCGCCGCGCGCCAGGTCAAGGCGGCACTAGCCAACACCCGCGTGAAGGTAGGTGCCCAGAACATGCATTGGGCCGATGCCGGCGCGTGGACGGGAGAGATTTCGCCAGTGATGTTGAAAGACTGCGGGCTGGATGTAATCGAACTCGGCCATAGCGAGCGCCGGGAGCATTTCGGCGAGACGGATGCGACTGTCGGACTGAAAACGGCAGCTGCTGTCAGGCACGGTTTCGTGCCACTGATCTGCGTCGGCGAGACGCTGGACGAGCGTGAATCAGGCCGCGCCGAGGCGGTGCTGACGGCACAAGTTCTCGGCGCGCTGCAGGAGCTGAGCGGCGATCAACCGAAGGCGGAAATCCTCTTTGCCTACGAGCCTGTCTGGGCGATCGGGGAGAAGGGCATTCCCGCAAGCGCCGACTATGCCGACAAGCAGCAAGCGCTGATCAAGCAGGTAGCCGCTGACCGGCTGCCGGCTGCCCCGCCTGTGCTTTACGGCGGCAGCGTCAACCCCGGCAACGCGGCCGAACTTATCGGCCAGCCGCATATTGATGGCCTGTTCATCGGCCGCTCGGCGTGGCAAGCGGAAGGCTATATCGACATTCTGAGAAAGGCGTCGGCCGCCATCGCGCGCTAACCGCGCGAGCAATTCCGGGAAAGTGTGAAGCGGTTTTCCGTCCGGAATTGCGTCAAATCAAAGAGACAGAGACAAAAGCAAAGGAGTTCATCATCATGAAGATCGCACTCGGAGCCGACAGCGCCGGCAAGCCGCTGCTCGATGTCATCGCCAAGCATCTCGCCACCAAGCCGGAGTTGCAGGTCGTCGACCTGAGCCAGGCCGGCTTCTACGCCGATATCGCCGCCTCGGTCGGCCACGAAATTCTCGACGGCAACTACGACCGGGCCATCCTGTTTTGTGGCACCGGCATCGGCGTCAGCATCTCTGCCAACAAGGTGCCGGGCATTCGCGCCGCGTTGACCCACGATACCTATTCCGCGGAGCGCGCCGCCAAGTCCAACAACGCCCAGATCATCACCATGGGCGCCCGCGTCATCGGTCCCGAACTGGCGAAATCGATCGCCGACGCATGGCTTGCCTCCGAGTTTGATCCGAATGGCCCATCTGCCGCGAACGTGCAGGCCGTCGACAAGCTCGACGCCAAGCGCTGAAAGACGCGGCAAGTCCGCTGATGATCAGTCGGTCAAGGCGGTCCGCATCGCCTCGATCACGGTGACGGCGGACGCAGCGCCCGGATCCATATGGCCAAGCGAACGTTCGCCGAGGCGTGATGCCCGGCCCTTGGTGGCCACCATCGCTTTGGTCGCTTCCGCGCCTGTCTCTGCCGCCTGGGCGGCGGCCTTGAGACTGGCGGCCAGATCCTTGCCTGAGGCCAGCGCTTCGCCCGCCGCTTGCCCCGCCGGCGCCCATGCATCGATCATCGTCTTTTCGCCAAGCTCTGCCTTGCCGCGATCCTGAATGCCCTTGGCCATGGCCTGGAACAGGGCGACCACATCCGCGTCGTCGAGCGCCGTCTTGCCCTTGACGGCTGCCGCGGCGCGCATGAGCGCGGTCGCATAGAGCGGACCGGAGGAGGCGCCGACCGCATTCAGGAACGACTTTGCCGCCGTGTTCAGCAAGGTGGTCGGATCGGTCGCCGCGGTGTCCAGTCCGGCCACCGCATCGCGCGCAGCGGAAAATCCAAGCTCCATCGCGATGCCGTGGTCGGCGTCACCGATAACCCCGTCAAGCGCGCACAGCCTGTCCCTGTCTGCTGACATGGAGTTTGCGATCGCCGCGAACATCGTGACAAGGCGGGCAGTATCGATTGTCGTCATGTCTTAGTCCTTGCCACAGAGTGGGTTTAGCCGGCGCGAAACATGGCGCAGTCGCAGGGGTGGTCCAGCATCGTCTGCAACTCGCCGTCCAGCCGATGCAGCGTGATCGAGGCCCCGGCCATTTCGAGCGAGGTGCAGTAATTGCCGACCCAGCTTGCGTGGATGGACACACCGATCTCATCAAGCCTCTGCTTCACGCGCAGGTTCATGATGTAGAGTTCCATCAGCGGCGTTGAGCCCAGCGAATTGACGAGCACCGCGACCTTGTCGCCGCGCGCCGGCGCCATCTCGTCGAGGATCCTGTCCAGCATCTCGTCGGTGATCTCATCGGCTGTTTTCAACTTTTCGCGTGCGATGCCGGGCTCGCCGTGGATGCCCATGCCGATCTCCATCTCGTCCGGCCCGATCTCGAAATTTGGCCGGCGGGTCTGCGGCAGCGAACAGGGCGACAGCGCCACGCCCATGGTGAAGGTGTGGTCGTTGGCCTTGCCGGCGATGCGCTCGCATTCGTCGAACGACAACATCCGGTCGCAGGCGGCGCCGGCCGCCTTGAAGATGAAGAAATTGCCGGCGACGCCGCGCCTCTTGTGCCGCTGGTCGCGCGGTGCCGAGGCGACGTCGTCGGTGCTCAGCACCGTGCGCACCTCGATGTCGTCCATCGCCGCCATCTCGGCCGCCATGTCGAAATTCATCACGTCGCCGGCATAATTGCCGTACATGAACAGCACGCCGGCGCCGCCGCTGACCGCCTTGGCGCATTCGAGGATCGGGTCCGGCGGCGGCGAGGCAAAGACATTGCCGATGGCCGCAGCGTCAGCCAAGCCCTTGCCGACAAAGCCGAGAAAGCTCGGCTCGTGGCCCGAGCCGCCGCCGATGACCAGGCCCACCTTGCCCTGGCGCGGCCCGTCGCGGGCGACGATGGAGCGTGGACTGCCGTCCACGCTTTTGAGATGGCGGGGATGCGCTGCCAGGATGCCTTCCAGCATCTCGTCGACGGCGCGGTTGCCATCGTTGATGATCTTCTTGGTCTGCACCCGGCATCCTCCCGACTTCGGCATTTTCGCAGATAATACCGGGTGTTACCGGGATTTCCACCCGGCAAGGCGTATTTCGCGCGCTGAGATGTTCCCACGGCCAACACCTGGACGCAGGCGCTGGCTGTTTCAACCGCCGAGGCCGTCGCGGATGGCTGAGAAATAGCGATCGGTCCCGACCTGGCCGCCCTTGAGCGCGACCTCCAGTCCGTCGATCGCCTTGACGCGCGAGTGGGCAACGCAAAGCGGGGAACCCGGCGAAGCGGGCAGCGGCATGCGAATTGTCAGGGCATCGACGCCCGTCTCGCCGAGTGCGTGGCTCGACGTGTCGCCGCCTGCAATGACCACGCGACGCAGGCTCTGTTCCACCGTCAGGTTGCGAAGGATTTCTCCGAGGCCGCGGCCAAGCCTGTGGCGGGCGCCTTCCTCCCGGTCGATTTCGGCGCCCCTGTCGGCAGTGGGGCCAAGCGCGGTGTAGAGGATGACGCTGCGCCCGGCTTGCAGACTGGCACGGCCGCTTGCCGTTGCGCGCGTGATCGCCTGCTGCGAGGCCTCCGAAACCAGTTCGACCGGATCGACCTCGATGCCGTCGAAACCGTCGGTCAGGGCATGCCGGATCTGTCGTTCGGTGGTCGGCGAGCAACTGCCCGACACGACGGCTATCCGCTCGGCAGCGCCCGGCGGTGTGAAGCCTGGCCCAGCGCTGACGACGCCATTCGACGTCCATTCGGCCAGCAGCGCATATTCGACACCGGACGAGCCGACGACAAAAGAACCGCCGGGCTTGCGAACGCGCCACAGTTCCTTGCCGGCCAAAACCTGCGTCTCCAGACTGTCGACATCGACAAGCACGATGGCGGTGCCGTTTCCGGTCAGGCGATCGAACGCCGCCGACCGCGATGCCGACTGCAGCGTCGCAAGATCGACCAGCCCGGAGCTCAGCGCCGTCTGCCGCGACAGATGGATCAGCAGATCGGACTCATCCATTGGCGTCGTCGGGTGACGGCTCATCACCGGGTGGCGATCAATGCGGAAATATTGGTCGCGATAGGCCGCGAACAGATGGCCGAAAGCGGTATAGCGCTTGAGCTGCGGCGCGCCGACCAGCAGCGGCACGCTATCCTGCGCGAACACCGAGCGGCCGACCTCGATGGCTCGGCCGATGCTGCCGATCGTCGGGCTGGAATCGAAGGTCGAGCAGACCTTGTAGTGGCAAATCTCGGCGTTAAGCGTCTTCAGCCAGGCGAAGGCATCGCGCAGATGCGTGTCCATCCATTGCGGCGTCTCACTGCGGCTGGTGCCGGCCAGCCCTATCGCCCGGCAATGGCCAAACCGGGACAGCAGGGCCGCGTCCGGCTGGCGCATGAACAGCACGGTCGGCACGCCACCGAGCTCGAGCGCCTCCATGACATCGGTCGAGCCGGTCAGGTCGTCGCCATAATAGCTGAGAAGCAGGTCCTGCATCGTCTCAGGCTGCCTTGCCGTCGCCGAATTTTTCGATCGACCGCGCCAGTTCGGGATGGTTCAAGGCGAAGTCGGCCAGCGGAATGCCGTCGACCGCCGATTGCCAGGCTTGCTGCACGGCACGTACGCCGGCGCCCGGTCCGTCCGGATGGCTGACGATGCCGCCGCCGCAGAGATAGAGAAGATCCACGGTCCGGCCGGTTCGTGCATATGTCTCGGGCGCCTGACCGCCCCACTGGCCGGAACCTGCCACCGGTAATGCGCAGTCCCCAGCCGAAAAGATCGGCGTCGTCACCGCCTTGAAGGATTCGACGAAAGAGTCATCCGGTTCCCAGTATTTCGAGGCGATGCCGTTGATCGGGAACTGGTCGACGCCGAGCAGTCGCCAGAATTGCTGCCAGACCTTGAAGTCCATGCCGAGGCCGGGGTGACGGGTGAGGATGTCCCAGCCGTTGCGATGAGCATGCAGCACCAGGCCGGAGCGTTTTCTCAGGAATGCCATGCCGCCAAAGCCGATCGAATTGATGTTGATAACAGCACAATTGCCGCCGGCCTTCGCCACCAGATCGTGGTTGCGCATCATCTCGTCGGGATCGGCGTGCGAAATGCCGAAGGCATACATCACCTTCTTGCCGGTCTTCTGCTCGTGATCGAGGATCAGCGGCATGATTGCCTTCACCCGTTCCGACAGGGGCGAATAGGCCGGGCTCATCAGCTTCTCGTCATCCTTGATGAAGTCGACGCCGGCGGCGATCAGTTCCGCCACCATTGCCGCCGTCTCGTGCGGCCGCAATCCTAGCGCCGGCTTGACGATCGTGCCGATGATCGGGCGGTCAGTCACATTGGTCAGCCGGCGGCTGCCGGCGACACCGAACTGTGGGCCGGGATGTGCCCCGCGATACTCCTCCGGCAATTTCATGTCGACGACGCGAATCCCGGTAAGGCCCTTGATCGAATAGGTGCCGCCGATGGCAATCGTCATCAGCGCCGAAAGGTCGGTGCCGATGGCATCGAACGGAAAGGCGATGTCGACATCGGCGCGCCTGAACGGCCCCTTACCGTCATTGGGAAGCGACGGCCGCTCGGCATCGGGCAGAGGCCGAATCGCCAGCACACGTGCCGCCACCCGGGCCTTCAGTTCCTCGGTCTCGCCGGGCAGCGCTACGAAGGTGCCGGTCGACTGATCGCTGGCGATCTTGGCCGCCAGCGCTTCGATGCTTCCAGGCGTTTCGATGCGGTAGGTGAGGGTGATCATGGTCCGCTGTCTCAAGCCGAGGCGTTCGAAAAAGGTTCACTGGTGTTTCGAATCTGGTATAATGAGTACATAAGTATTGCAAGTCATATCCGGCAGCGGGATCGACAGACGGCAATTCCGGGAATTGTGGCGGCAGTGTTAGATAGGGCCGGGTCAAGGGAGTGATTCGCGGCGATGAACCGTTCGGAACCGATTGTCCGGCGCAAGCTTTCCGATGAGGTCTTCTTGCGGCTGAAGCGCCTGATCACCAGCGGCGAGCTGATGCCAGGCGACGACATGCCCTCGGAGCGCGAGCTGATGGAGCGCTTCGAGGTCGGCCGCCCCGCGATCCGCGAGGCGATGCAGGCGCTGAGCAATATGGGGCTGGTTGCGATCTCGCATGGCGAACGCGCCAAGGTGCTGCAACTCACCGCCAAGTCGATCATCAAGCAGGTCGACGGCGCCGCCAAGATCATCCTGTCGTCATCGAAAGACACGCTGGAGCACCTGAAGACCGCGCGCATCTTCTTCGAGCGTGGCATGGTCAGGGAAGCCGCCGAAAAGGCCACCGCCGAGGATGTGCTGCGGCTGCGGGCCACCGTTGCCGAACAGCGCGGCTTTCGCGGCGATTCCGAAGCCTTCATCTCCGCCGACATGAAGTTCCATACACAGATCGCCGCGATCTCCGGCAACCCGATCTATGTCGCCGTCAGCGAGGCGATGCTCGGCTGGCTGAAGGAATACCACACCGAAATGCTGATCTGGACCGGCAAGGAAAAGTTCACGCTCACCGAGCACGAAGAGATCATCGGCCGCATCGAGAAGAAGGATGCCGATGGCGCCGAGAAGGCGATGATCAAGCATCTCGAACGCTCGCGCGCGCTCTATGTGATGAACTCCGAAAAATAACGTCAGTCGATCCGGACGATCTCGTAAGGCGTCATCACGAGATGGCCTCGGCCAAAAGCTGAAATGTCGACTTGCACGTCGTCCGCCGTCAGGTTCGCCAGCCACACGACAGTGTCGCCCGAGGCCGAGCGTCCAGCCAGCGCCAGCACCTTGGTCTCATCGCTCGTCCCTGCGGCCACATGCGCAAGGCCGGCCAGTTCGCAAAGCCCCTTGATGGCTCTGAAGAGCGGCCGGGGCGATCCTTCCGCGACGGGTTCTCCGGATGACGCCAGCACGCCGAACGGTCCGGTGAAGCTGGAGAGCGTGAGCTGTTCCAGCCCAGCGGCTGCGACGCGCGCGGCATAGCCGACCGTCCAAGCCGCCGCGAACTGGCCGGCATGGCGCGGATCGCTGTCGGCCATGGCAATGCGCTGTCCCCCGGGATTGGGTTGGGTCGCTCCGCCATAAGGGTTCTGGCGCATGGCAATCGTCGACGGTCCGATCCGGTAGGGCTTTGCCCCGAAGATAGCCCGTGCCGATTGGGTGATGAAAGGCAGCGCCTCCAGCGACTGCATGACGCTGAGATCGTCGGCGGCGTGCACGATCGGGCAGGTGCAATGGGTGACGAAATCGAGCTGGTCTGCCGGAACGCGCTTGCGGTTGAGTTCGGTGAAATAGCTGAACATGCCGCCGCCGAGGCGGATATCGGGGAATGCCCGCCGCGCTGCGGCATAAATGTCGTCGAGCGGCGGGCATTCCGGCCACGCGCTGCCCGGCGGTGTCGACTGCCGGTCGACCGACGGCGACACGGCAATGGCCGAGAGTTTTAGCCCGGCCCGGCGAACCAGGTCGGCGACGCCGGACAACTCGGCGTCAAGATCACCAGCGCAGGCAACGACGCATTCGAGGGTGGTTTCGGCTGCGTAGGCAGTTGCGAGCCGGGCGAAAGCGCGCAAGGCATCGAGCCCGTGGCCGCGCGTCGGATCGTGGTGAAACAGCAGCTGTTGTGGGCCGAGTGCCGCCAGCGTGGAGAGGTTCGCCAGCGCCGTCTCGACATCCTCGGGATAGATGACCACGCCGACATCGGGCAGCCTTGCTCCCGCCTCGCCGAGTTCGACCCTGACCGGTTCGCTGGCCACTGCGGCAGCCGGCGCTTTGCCTTCACCTGCGATGCGCAGGCTGATCGTCTGGCTCAGGGGCTGGCCGGCAGGCAGCACATACGGCCACGGCAGCACCAGCGGCCGCACATAGGTCTTGTAGGAGGCGTCCGACCAGTTGCGCTGGTCCTCCATTTCGAAAGTATCGCCTTCCATCCGGCACTCAGCGATGACACCAGGCCGAACCTGATGGGAGATGGCGCGGATATCCTTGAAAGGCTGCCAGGGGTCGATCAGCTGGGGAAGTTTCGTCGCCACCACGCTGCCGTCTGTGTGCTCGACCATGACCGGGCTACCGGCGAGGTCGGCGATCGGGTGCAGGATACAGAAGCCGCAGCGGTTGGTTTCGAAATCGTTTTCGGGAAGGGCGCTGACGTCGAAGACCAGACGGCCGTCGGCAGAGCCTTTGATGGTGGCGCGGAAGCCGAGCCGGTTTCCATCGGGGGCCAGGCAGCTTGCCGAATAGCTGACCGAAAAAGCGTCGGCACCCTGCTCGATCACCAGGTCCGTCAAATTTGGCTCATAGGTGCCCCAGTCGCGGTCACGCACGATATAGGCGATGGCGCGCAGCACTTCGGTGCCGCCATGGCGGATGGTGCGCAGATTGCCGTTGACGAAGTCGGCGCTGAGCGAGCCTGCGCTGAGCCTGACCGGCTCGGCCTCGACCACGCGCGTGCCGTAGAGCAGGAAAGTGCCGGCGGTCATTTCGGCAAGGCGTCGAGTTGCACCGGTTGCCGGCTCGCGGCCCCAGCATAGGCGGCCTCGACCAGCGCGAATGTCCTAAGATTGTCGGCGCCCGAGGTCGCCGGCTCGGTCCCCTTTGCCAGGCAGTCGACCCAGTGCTGCTGGATGGCTACGACGCTTTCCTGGATGTTGTGCCAGGGCCGCGACGCCCAGGCCAGCAGCGGCGGCGAGACGTCGGTGACGGCCGTGCCGCTCTTGCCGGTGACGGTCAGCCGGTATCCCTGCGCCAGCCGGATCGTGCCGTCGCTGCCATCGATCTCGATCAGCGTTTCGGGAAACGGCTCGGTGGCGAGCTTGGTCGCGTAGCTGCAGTCGACCACGGAGGTTGCGCCGCTCTTGTGGTCCATCAGCATGGTCGCCACATCCTCGCCCGCAATGGCGGGATTGATGCGGGCGATTCGTGTCGTGATGGTCGAGACGTCGCCGAGCAGGAAACGGGCGATATCGAGGATATGGATACCGAGGTCCTCGATGATGAAGCGCTTTCCCGTCGCCAGATAGGGCTGACCGGAAAACACGTCATAGGCCGAGCGGAAGGAGATACGCCCGAAGAAGGGCGTGCCGATCTCGCCGCTATCGAGCACGGTCCGCACCGCCTGGATAGGTGACTGCCAGCGAAAATTCTCATGCACCATCAGCGGAACGCCGGCTTCCGCGCATGCCTTGACCATCGCCTTTGCGTCGGCAAGCGTCGGCGCGAACGGCTTTTGGCAGATCACCGGAACGCGGTGGGCGGCCGCCATTTCGACAAGCGGACGATGGCTGGGCGCGGTGGTGGCGATATCGACGAAGTCCAGGCTTTCGCCGGCAAATAGTTCCGCCGCATCGGTATAGCGCTTCGCAATGCCGAACTGGTCACCGACGATCCGCAACCGTTCCGGGTCACGGTCGCAGATGGCGATGATCGAGGCGCCCGCTATGTCGCGCCAGGCATGCATCTGGTTGACGGCAAAGAAGCCGCAGCCGATCAGCGCTCCCCGCAGTTCCGCCATGCTCAGCCTGCCTTTGCCATCTGCATCAAGGTGACACGTTGCTGAAGCCGGCGCTGTGCCTGGTCGACGACGACGGCGACGATGATGACGAGGCCCTTGATCACCATCTGC
>NZ_RZPF01000450.1:0-5501 GCF_004022735.1 Mesorhizobium sp. M7A.F.Ca.AU.001.01.1.1 | reverse complement strand
GTGCCAGGGCATGGTGTTCGAGATCGCGGAACCGGTGGCGGCCAACCTCGAAGCGCTGCTGCGCCGCGAAATGACCATCCTGCCCGCCGTCAACGTGCCGCGCTGGCTGCAGGTCAGGACCGAAGGCGGCCCATGTCGCGCGATTGGTTTCGTCGTCGATCCCGCCAATCCGCGTTATGCCGGCAAGCTCGACAAGCAGGCGATCGCGGCGACGCTGGTGACAGCCGTCGGTCATTGGGGCTCGGGCGCGCAATATCTATTCGAGACGATCCGCCACCTCGAAGCCTGCGGCATCCGCGACCGCAATCTGTGGCGGCTGCAGGAACTGGTGGCGGAAGAGATCGGGCTGACCGTCGCCCAGAAGTGATCCGCCCAGAAGTGATCCGCTCAGACGCGGCACGCTTCAGTCGTGTTTGGCTCCGGATGCTTGCAGGCCACAGCACCTTGCGAAGCAAATCTCTGATTTCGTAAGTCTCCGCAGTGAAGGTTTAATGAATTGAAAACAGTTCTGGGCCAACGATGACCTGAACACCGGCGCAGGACACGGTGCGCGTGGACCAATCATGAAATCCTCGACCGGAGAGCACTACCCAGCGCTGGATCATGTTCGTGGCCTGGCGGCCTTTCTTGTCTTTACCTGGCATTTCCTTCATGCTTCTCCTGAAGGCCCCGTGCCTTATGATTTCGTGCCGGCTCTTCCTATCTTCAGCGTTCTGGATGAAGGGCATACTGGCGTTTCCCTGTTCATGGCGCTTTCCGGCTACCTGTTCGCCAAGCTGCTCGATGGAAAGCAGATCAACTATCTGCCCTTCTTTGCCAACAGGGCCCTCAGGCTGCTTCCGCTTCTCCTGGTCGTGCTATGCATCGAGGCCTGCCGCAGGTACGTGGCCGGCCAGTCCCTCGACGGGTATTTCACGGGCGTCGGATTGGGGTTTCTTTTTCCCACCCTCCCGAATGGCGGCTGGTCGATAACGATCGAAGCGCACTTCTACCTGTTGCTGCCGTTCTTGCTGATGGTATCCAGGCGGTTTGTGTTCGCGCCCTTGCTGTTCATCGCGGCAGCCATTGTGCTGAGGTCCGTCCTGTATGTGCAGATCGGCGAAGTGCAGTCGGCGGCGTCCGCAACCATCATAGGCCATGCGGATCAGTTCCTGGCCGGCATTCTTGCCTTTCACCTGCGTGCCCACGCGAAGAACCAACACTGGCTGGCGCTGGCCGTTCTCATGGCTTTTTCGGGGTTCTTCTGGTGGTTCGATGCAGCCGGCGGATTTTACCAACTGGGCCGCTATCCGTCGCCTCATTGGATATGGATCATCCTGCCGACCCTGGAGGCGGCAGCCTATTCATTCGGCATCGCCTACTACGACACGAGCTTTTCGAGAAAGCGAACAAGCCCGCCGTTCAGGGTACTGGAGAAGGCTGGGGCCTACAGCTATTCGATCTATCTTCTGCACCTGTTCTTCGTCATGCAATTGGCAGCGTTCATAGACACGAATGTCATGAGCATCAGCAATTTCTACGTCGCATGCCTCTGGTCCGCATTGTGCTTCGTGGCGACGATCCCGATCGGCTATCTCAGCTATACCTGCGTCGAGGCGCCATTCCTGCGCCTGCGTCTGCGCTATATGGACCAAAAGCCCGAAACCGCGGCATCGACCGCGGCTGAGCTTGGATCGGTCATCGCCGATACACCGACCTCGTTCAGCCGTCCCTGAGCCATACCAGCATCTCGCCGGGCTCGCGGTTGTCCCAGGCGAAATAGGGAATGGCGGTCAGTCGCGTCTCGGCGGTGGCCGGCGGCTCGGGCCTGTAGAGCCCGTCCTGCCAGCCGTCGGAGACATCGGCAAGTGCCGCGGTCGACAGCGTCACCACGCCGCCGAGAAGTTCCGGCCGGTGCTGCGCTTCGATGGTGGCCGTCCGCGGCAGCGTCAGGCGATGCGGCTGGCTGTCATTGTCTGATGCCTCGACGCAATAGATCAGCGGGCCGCGTGACAGCGCGACGCGGCCAGCATCCTGGCGCACCTGCGGGTTGGCATAAAGCCGCTCGATCGGCATTTCGAGATCGAGCCGGACATTGTCGCCCTTTTTCCATGTCCGCTTGATCGCGGCGTAGCCGTCGCTGGTGATATCCGCCAGCCTGATGGCTTCGCCGTTTATCTTCAACCCGGCACTGGCGCTCCAGGCGGGAATGCGCAGGTGCAAAGTGAACTCGACCGGCGCCCGCGGTTCGAGCATGATGTCGACGGCGCCGTCCCAGGGATAGCTGCTGACCTGCGTCAGGCTCACCGGGACGCCCGATATATCGAAGCGCCCGGTCGAGTCGCCATAGAGGTGGACGGCCAGCGCATCGTGGGCCAGGCTGTAGAAATAGCTGCCGATCGAGGCGACCATGCGCCCGATATTGGGCGGGCAGCACGGGCAGCGGTGCCACTTCCACCTGTTGTGCTTGCCCCGGCTTTCCAATGGATTCTCGTAGAAAAACAGCGAGCCGTCGAGCGACAGGCCCGAGATCGAACCGTTGTAGAGGGCGCGTTCCATCATGTCGGCGTAGCGCGCGTTCGGCCCCATGCCGAGCATGCGGCTGGCCCAGAACACCAAGCCGACCGCCGCACAGGTCTCGGCATAGGCGCTTTCGTTGGGCAGGTCGTAGTCGCTGGTGAAGCCCTCATTGTGCGCCGACGGCCCCAGTCCGCCAGTGATGTAGAGACTCTTGGTGGTGAGATCGTCCCACAGAAGGTCGAGTGCTGCTCGCAGCGTATCATCGCCATATTCGGTCGCGATATCGGCCATGCCGGAATAGAGGTACATCGCCCTGACAGCATGGCCGACGACCTTGTTCTGTTCTCGCACCGGGATATGCGACTGGCTGTATTCATAGGTCTTGAAATGATAGGCCTTCGGGTCGGCGCCGCGGGCGCGGGCCTCCTCGTCGAAATAATGCGGCTGCTGACCGCGCTGGTCGATGAAGTATCTGGCCAACTCCATATATTTCCGCTCGCCGGTCACCCGTGCCAGCTTGACCAGCGCCAGCTCGATCTCCTCGTGGCCGCAATAGCCCTTCTTCTTGCCGGGCTCCGGGCCGAGTACCGACGCGATGTGGTCGGCATAGCGGCACATGATATCGAGCAGCTTGCGTTTTCCCGTCGCCTGGTAGTAGGCGACCGCGCCCTCGATCAGATGGCCGGCGCAATAGAGCTCGTGGCAGTCGCGCAGATTGGTCCAGCGCTTGCCGGGCTGGATGCGTTGGTACCAGCTGGAGAGATAGCCGTCCTCCTGCTGCAGCCTGCCATACATGTCGATGACGGCGTCGATCTTCTTCTCCAGTTCGGGATTCTTGCGCCGGTACAGCGAATAGGCCGCGGTCTCGATCGTCTTGCCGAGATCGGAATCCCAGAACATCTGCGTGGTCACCGTCGATCCGGTGAATTCCGCGCCCTGGCGGTCGGCTTCGTCGGGAGAGGGCGAGTGGAAGGGGATGACTATGCCGGGCGAGGGACGGTCCGGATCGATCTGCTCCAGCATGCGGGCCTCCACGCAGCGCTCGTAAAGGATATCGGCGGTGCGGGCGGCGACAGCGTCGGCGCGATCGCCCCAGAAGCCGTGCACGTCGACCTGCGGCACCGGCAGCGGGCGGAAGGCGAGCTTCGGTTTCCCGGTTTTTGCGGATGGCGATGCGGTCATGAATTTACTCCATTCTATTTGACGGCCCCGGCCATCAGGCCGCGGATGTAGAAGCGCTGCAGCGCCAGGAACAGGATGAGGCACGGCACCATCATCACGGTGACGCCCGCCTGCACCGCGCCCCAGTCGATGGCGCCGAAGCGGCCCGACTGCAGTGCGGTCATCATCACTGGCAGCGTGAATTTGGATTGGTCGGTCATCAGCACGAGGGCGGCGAGGAATTCGTTCCAGGCGCCGAGGAAGGCAAACAGGGCGATGGTGACGACGCCCGGCCAGACCAGCGGCAGCATCACCTTCCAAAGCATGGTGAGATTGCCGGCGCCGTCCATGCGGGCGGCTTCCTCGATCTCGCGCGGCACTGCGTCGAAGGCGTTGCGCATCATGAAGATCGAAAACGGCAGTTGCAGCGTCACATAAACGCCGACCAGGCCGGTCAGCGTGTTGTGCAGGCCAAGCTTGGTCAGCACCAGGAAGATCGGCGTCAGGATCGACTGGAACGGGATCATGATCGTCGACAGGATGAGGATGAAGAACAGGTCCTTGAACGGAAACCGGAACCGCGAAAAGCCATAGCCGGCCAGCACGCTGACGGCGACCGACAGCACCACGGTCATCACCGAGACATAGATGCTGTTTTGGGCCGAGACCCAGAGCCCGTCGCCGAAGCTGTTGAGCGTGGCGTAGTTCTCCAGCGAGAAGCCTGATGTCGGCCAGGGCGGCAGCGGCGGCAGGCGCGCTTCGGCCGCTGGCTTGAACGCCGACAGCACCGCCCACACGATCGGCGCGGCAAACAGCACCGAGGCGACGATGCCGGTCGAATGCTCGCCGATGCGGCTCAAGAGCCGGCGGTTGCGGGAAGCGGCCTGCGCCATCAGTCGAGCCCCTCCGGCTTGCGCAGCAGCCACAGCTGGACGAGGCTGAGCGCCACCAGGATCACCAGCAGCACCATCGACAAAGCCGCGCCGTAGCCGAGCTTGAACGACACGAAGGACTGGTTGAAGATCCAGTAGACCGCCGTCAGCGTCTGGTTGCGTGGGCCGCCGCGCAGGATGATGTAGAACTGGTCGAAGGCGAGGATCGAGCCGGCGACCGACAGGATCAGGGCCAGCGCCAGCGTGCGGCGCATCAGCGGCAAAGTGATCGCCCTGAACCTGGCGAACGGATCGGCGCCGTCGATGACGGCCGCCTCCTGCAGATCCTGCGGGATCGATTGCAGGCCGGCCATCAGAATGATCATGGTGAAGCCGGCGACCTTCCAGACGACCATGGCGATGATCGACCAGAAGGCCGGCTGGAAGGTGGCCAAAAGGTTGAACTTCCTGTCGATCAGGCCAAGGTCGTAGGCGGCCGGGCTGAACAGGCCGGAATCGACGTTCAACAGCCATGACCAGAGCAGGCTGGCCGAGGCAAAGCCGACAACCGCCGGCATGAAGAACATCGTCCGGTAAAGATTGGTCAGCGGCCGCGGCCGCTCGACGAACAGCGCCAGCGGAAACGCCACCACGAAGATCGCGATGGTGACGATCACGGTGTAGTAGGCGGTGAAGCGCAGCGCGTTCCAGAACCGGGTGTCGCGCAGGATGGCGACATAGTTGCCGAGGCCGATAAAGCTGTGCTCGCCCATCAGGGGCCAGTTGTGCAGCGACATCCACGCCGTCATGCCGAGCGGGATCAGGAAAAAGACGACGACCAGCGCGACAGCCGGCGCGACATAGAGCAGGCCGATCCATTGGTGGCGGCTGGCGACCTTGCGGGCGCGGGGCGGGGCAGGGGTTGCTGCGGTGATGACGGTCATGGCTGCGCGCTCGATGCTATTGGGA
>NZ_RZPF01000449.1:0-5506 GCF_004022735.1 Mesorhizobium sp. M7A.F.Ca.AU.001.01.1.1 | reverse complement strand
GTGCTGGAGAATGGCGGCCATATCGAGATCATCGCGGCACCGGAAGAGGTCTACGACATCCGCGCCCGCGATGGCGTGCATCTGGCCGAACTCGCCTGGCATATCGGCAACCGCCATCTCGCGGCAGGCATCGAGGCCGGACGCATCCTCATCCTGCGCGACCATGTCATCAAGGCGATGCTGGAGGGGCTGGGCGCCACCGTGACCGACGTTTCCGAACCGTTCAAGCCGGTGCGCGGCGCCTATTCCGGCCATGCTGGGCAAAGCCACGATCACGGCCATGCGCATGCGCACGCCGAAGCGCACAGCCATTCTCATGGCGAAGCGCATTCCCATTCGCACAGTCATGCCGGCCATCACCACGATCATGACTGACCAGCCTTCGAACATCGCCCTGCTGCGGCTGATGGCGTGGCTGTCGCCTGCCTTTCCGGTCGGCGGCTTTTCCTACAGCCATGGTCTCGAGCGGGCGGTGCATGACGGGTTGGTTGCCGATGCCGGGAGCCTCGCCGGCTGGCTGGAGACGCTGGTCGAGATGGGCTCGGGCTGGAACGACGCCGTGCTGTTCGCCGAGAGCTGGCGCCGAGCATGCGGCACCGGTGATCTCGATGAAGTGGCGGCACTCGCCGAAGCCCTGGCCGGCTCGCGCGAACGCCATACCGAGACCATGCTCCAGGGTGGAGCCTTCCTCAAAGCGGCGGCCGCCTGGCCTAATCCGGTGCTGGAGCGCCTGCCGGCCGAATGCGCCTATTGCGTCGCCGTCGGCGCCATTGCGGGTGGCAACGGCATCGCGCTTCAGGATGCGCTGTCAGCCTTCCTGCAAACCTTCTTCTCCAACCTTGTGCAGGCAGCGATCCGGCTTGGCATCGTCGGCCAGAGCGGCGCGACCACGTTGTTAGACGGCTTCGAGCCGCTGGCCCTGGCGACCGCAAGCCGCGCCGCGCGCTCGACACTCGACGATCTCGGTGGCTGCGCCTTCGTCTCCGATGTCATGGCGATGAAGCATGAAACCCAATATTCGCGACTGTTCCGCTCATGATTTTTCTCGCCTTCTCGCTATCCTTTGTCCTGCTGCTGATCACCGTTCTGCATGTCTATTGGGGCCTTGGCGGCATCTGGCCGGGCCAGGACGCAGCCTCCTGCGCTCGCGCCGTGGTCGGCTTTCGCGGCGTCGATGAGATGCCGACGCCGTTTGCCAGTTTCGCCGTTGCCGCGTGCTTGTGCCTGGCGACACTATGGCCGCTGGCGCTCATGGGAGTCTTCGCTTCACCCTTCCCCAAGGAGGGTCTCGCCGCCACGTCGCTGCTCATCGGTCTGGTGTTCCTGGGGCGCGGCATAGCCGGCTTCACGCCATGGTGGCGGCGGCTGACGCCTGAACAGCCTTTCGCGCGGCTCGATGTCCGCTATTATTCGCCGCTGTGCCTGTTGATCGGGCTCGGCTTTGCCATCCTCGCCATCACGGAGTTTCCCGCATGACACAGACAAATGGTCCGCTGCGCGTCGGCATTGGCGGCCCGGTCGGTTCGGGCAAGACGACGCTGACCGAAAAACTGTGCAAGGCGCTGCGCGACGAGTTTTCCATCGCCGTCGTCACCAACGACATCTACACCAAGGAAGACGCCATGATGCTGGCGCGGCTGCAGGCGCTGCCCGAGGACCGCATCATGGGTGTCGAGACCGGCGGCTGCCCGCATACCGCGATCCGCGAGGATGCCTCGATCAATCTGCAGGCGATCGCGCAGATGAACAGGAAGTTCCCGGACCTCGACATCGTCTTCATCGAATCCGGCGGCGACAACCTTGCCGCCACCTTCTCGCCGGATCTCGCCGACCTGACGCTCTATGTCATCTCGGTCTGCCAGGGCGAGGAGATTCCGCGCAAGGGCGGGCCGGCGATCACCCGCTCCGATTTCCTGGTCATCAACAAAAGCGATCTGGCTCCTTACGTCAACGTCAACCTCGACGTGATGGAGAGCGACGCCGGCCGCATGCGCGGCAAGCGGCCGTTCGGCTTCACGGACCTGTCGCGCGGCAAGGGACTGCAGGAGGTGATCGATTTCATCATCGAGCATGGCGGCCTGCGAGCCGGCGCTGCCGCTGCCAGCACGGCGGCGTGAGCATCCCTGCACCAACCAAAACCGGTTGCGGGAATGGGCTGGCCACGGCATTCTTGCCGAAACCGGAGGATTTTTCGATGAGCCTTGCCCGTCTGCAAAAGGAAACGCTGACCAACCTGCCCTACTATGAGGAGCGCGTCGATCTCGCCTGTGCCTTCCGCTGGACGGCGCGGCTCAACATGCACGAGGCGGTGGCCAATCATTTCTCGCTGGCCGTCAACGATGAGGGCACACAATTCCTCATGAACCCCAACCAGGTGCATTTCTCGCGCATCAAGGCGAGCGACCTTCTGATGATCGATGCCAACGATCCGGAAACGCTCTCCGGCCCCAATGCGCCCGACCCGACGGCGTGGGGGCTGCATGGCGCCATCCATCGCAATGTGCGTCACGCGCGCTGCGTCATGCATGTGCACTCGATCCACGCTACGGTGCTGGCATCGCTCGCTGACTCGACATTGCCGCCGATCGACCAGAATTCGGCGATGTTCTTCAACCGCCATGTCGTCGACGCGCACTATGGCGGGCTGGCCTTCGAGGAGGAGGGCGAGCGCTGCTCGCAGCTTCTCGTCGATCCCAAGGTCAAGGTGATGGTGATGGGCAATCACGGCGTGCTGGTCATCGGCGACACGGTCGCCGATGCCTTCAACCGCATGTTCTATTTCGAACGCGCCGCCGAGACATACATCAAGGCGCTGTGGACCGGCCGCCCGCTGCGCACGCTTTCTGACGCGATCGCCGAAAAGGCGGCGAGCGAGATGGACGATTATCCCGGCCAGGCCGAACGCCATCTCAGCGAGTTGAAGGCGATCCTCGACGAGCAGGAACCGGTCTACCGGAATTGAGCGTCCTTCTCCCCGTGCCGTCACTATACGGGGAGAAGGTGCCGGCAGGCGGATGAGGGACGGCGCCGACCTGGGCGGTTTTCCTCAGAGCCCCAGCTCTTTCCCCAATTCCTCGGCGCTGTTGATGACGACGGCGCCGGGCGGGCCTTCCATCGGCTTTTCCGGCCAGAAGATCGTCTTCATTCCCGCCGCCAGCCCTGCCATGGCGCCCGGCCAGCTGTCGTCGATCGCCACCGCCTGCGCGGGGTCGACATCGGCCAGATACGCGGCGCGCAGGAATGGCTCGGCATGCGGCTTGCCTTCGCGCACGTCGTTGCGGCTGATCGTCTTCATGCCGGGGTAGATCAGGCCGACCATGCTCAAATTGGCGTCGACGATCATCCGGTCCGAATTCGAGACCACGGCCTGCTGGATGCCTCTTGTACGCAGCTCGTTGAAGATCTCGATCGCGCCGGGGCGCGGCTTCAAGCTCTCCACCAGCGGCAGGTAGTGTTCGTATTTGCGCAGGATCCAGTCGTCGAAAGGCAGGTCCAGGCCGAACTCGTCGCGCATCATCTCGTAGACCGGCCAGGCGGCGACGCCGAGCACGCGCTCATGCAGATCGTTCGGCGGGACAAGGCCGACATTGCGCATCGCCGCCACCAGGGCAGCTTCGTGCAGCGGTTCGCTGTCGACCAGCGTGCCGTCCATGTCCCAGAAAACCGCTTTCGGCGTCATGCGAGGCTCCTTTTTGCCATCCCTTAAAGGGTTTGAGCCGGGAGATAAACCTTCGGAGCGCAAGAACGTGCCGCCTGCCGGGACCGCAGCCAAGTCTCTTGGCGAGACAGACATCGTGGGGAGACGAGAAACTGGGCCGTGCCTACGCCGAGGGACAGCAAGCAATTGCCCCCGAGATTTGACAATTGCGCAGCAGGCCGTTCCCTGCGAAAGTGGGCATGGGCCGCTCTCATGACCGGCGGTCTCGGGAGGCAGGACTTTGAATAGCCGGCAGGATGGTGGCAGCAACAGGCTGGACGATGCGGCACGCGCCGGCTGGCTTTATTATGTTGCCGGCAACACACAGGACCAGATCGCTTCGACGCTTGGCATCTCGCGGCAAACGGCGCAGCGGCTGGTATCGCTGGCGGTGTCGGAGGGCTTGATCAAGGTTCGCGTCGACCATCCGATCGCCAACTGCCTCGATCTGGCGGCACGGCTGAGATCGCGCTTTGCGCTCGATCTGGTCGAAGTGGTGCCGAGCGACCCCAACTCGTCCTCGACCACGATCGGCATCGCCGAGGCGGCTGCCGCCGAGATCGAGCGACGGTTGCGTTCACCGACCCCGATCGTCATGGCGATCGGCACCGGGCGCACGCTGAAGGCGGCGATCGAGCAGCTGCCGCCGATGGAATGCCCGCAGCACAAGGTGGTGTCGTTGACCGGCAACATCTCGCCGGACGGCTCGGCCGCTTTCTACAACGTCATCTTCACCATGGCCGACAGGGTCAAGGCGCGTTCGTTTCCGATGCCGCTGCCGGTCATCGCCTCGTCGCCGGAGGAGCGCGAGATGCTGCTCAACCAGCCGATGATCCAGCCGACGCTTGCGCTTGCCGCCGAGGCTGACGTCACCTTCATCGGCATCGGCGACCTCGGCCCCAAGGCGCCGCTCTACGAGGACGGCTTCATTTCGGAGAGCGAATTGAAGGCGCTGCAGAAGGCCGGGGGCATCGCCGAGATCGTCGGCTGGGTGTTCGATAGGGAAGGCCGCATGATCGAGGGCATCACCAACGACCGGGTGTCGTCGGCGTCGCTGCCGTCACGCGAGAAATCGCTGGTCATCGCACTGGCGATGGGAGAACGAAAGCTGCCGGGCATTCTGGCGGCCGCGAACCGGCGGCTGATCAACGGCCTCATCACCGATGAACGGACCGCCGCCGCGCTGCTCGCCAGCATCTGACCGGAAGCACAACTGATTTGCGATAAAACCAACCGCGCTAGCTGTGCCGCCCGAAATGGTCGTTGCCATCGAGAAAACCGAGATCGCGCTGCAGATGCGGCGACAGGTCCCTGATGTCGAGATGTGCCCGTTTTTTGGCTGCGAACCAGCCGAATCCATCCGTCAGCCACGAAAACCAGCGATGATCGGGTGCGGAAGTGCATTTTTGCTGCGCCATGGTCATGATCGTCAACCTTCGCTATCCTGAACCCGAATGACGGGTTGACTGGAAATGTCGGTCTTGACGGCGGCCTTTGCCAATCGAACGTCGATAAGGACCCATAAGGAGGCTTTATGCCGGACCTCAGCTCTCGGCAGGTTTCACAGCTTCCGCCGCTGCAGGCGATCCGGGTGTTCGAAGCGGTGGCGCGGCATCTTTCCTTCACCAAGGCGGCCGAGGAACTTGCCATGACGCAAGCGGCGGTCAGCTATCAGATCAAGGTGCTGGAGGAACGGGTCGGCGCGCCGCTGTTCCTGCGCCGGCCGCGCCAGATCGCACTCACCGAGGCTGGACAGCGCCTTGCGCCAGCGGTCAGCGAGGCCTTCGCCATTCTCGGCCAGGCCTATGC
>NZ_RZPF01000448.1:0-5507 GCF_004022735.1 Mesorhizobium sp. M7A.F.Ca.AU.001.01.1.1 | reverse complement strand
ACCGACCAACCATCTCGACATCGACAGCCGCGAATCGCTGATCCATGCGTTGAACGAATTCCCTGGCGCCGTCATCCTGATCTCGCATGATCGCCATCTGCTCGAGGCAACCGCCGACCGGCTGTGGCTGGTCAAGGACGGCGCGGTCAACCCCTATGACGGCGATCTGGAAGACTACAAGACGCTGGTCACCGGCGTGTCCGGCGACCGCCGCGGCAAGCGCGAGGCGGAAAAGGCGTCAAAGGCCGACCGCCGTCGCGATGCGGCGGCACGCCGCGCCGCCTTCGAGCCGCTGGCCAAGGAAATCCGCGCCACCGAAGCGCTGATGGACCGCATCCGCAAGCGCATCGACGGCATCGAGGACGAACTGTCCAATCCGGCGGTGTACGAAAAGGATCCCTCGACAGCGACCCGGCTGGCCAAGGAGCGCTCGCAACTGGCCCAGACGCTGGCCGGCCACGAGGAAAAGTGGCTGTCCATGTCGGCAGAGTATGAAGAAGGCACGGCGGAGTGATTACGCAATCTCCCCACAAGTGGGGAGATTGGCTAATCATCTGGCCCTACACGCGCCCTTTGAAACCCGCTAGTCTTGCCGCATGAACCAGCACGCCAAGCTTCGCATCGGCCATTCGGCCTGTCCGCATGATTGTCCTTCGACCTGCGCGCTCGAGGTCGAACTGCTCGACGGCAATCGGATCGGCCGCGTCCATGGCGCCAAGTCCAATAGCTACACCGCCGGCGTCGTCTGCGCCAAGGTTGCGCGTTATGCCGACCGCGTCCACCATCCCGACCGTTTGCTGAAGCCGCTGATCCGCGCCGGCGCTAAGGGCGACGGCACCTGGAAGGAAGCGAGCTGGGAGGCCGCGCTCGACCTCGTCGCCGAAAAGTTCATTGCGGCCGAGGAGAGGTACGGCTCGGAGACGATCTGGCCCTACTACTATGCCGGCACGATGGGGCTGGTGCAGCGCGACGGCATCGACCGGCTGCGCCACGCGAAAAAGTATTCCGGCTTCTTCGGGTCGATCTGCACCAATCTCGCCTGGACGGGCTGGATGATGGGGGCCGGCGCCTTGCGCGGGCCGGACCCGCGCGAGATGGCGAAATCCGATTGCGTGGTGATCTGGGGCACCAATGCGGTGGTGACCCAAGTCAACGTCATGACCCACGCCATCAAGGCGCGCAAGGAGCGCGGCGCCAAGATCGTCGTCATCGACGTCTACGAAAACGCGACGATGAAGCAGGCCGATCTTGGCCTTGTGCTGAAGCCAGGCACCGATGGCGCGCTGGCCTGCGCGGTCATGCATGTGCTGTTCAAGGAGGGCATGGCCGACCGCGCCTATCTCTCGAAATACACCGACGACCCGAGAGGGCTGGAAGCGCATCTCGAGACGCGCACTCCGGCGTGGGCGGCCGGGATCACGGGCCTGACGGTTGCCGAGATCGAGGCCTTCGCCCGCCTCGTCGGCACGACCAAGAAGACCTATTTCCGCCTCGGCTATGGTTTTGCACGCCAGCGCAATGGCGCCGTCAACATGCATGCCGCCTCGTGCATCGCGGCTGTCACCGGCAGCTGGCAATATGAGGGCGGCGGCGCCTTCCATTCCAATTCCGGCATCTTCAAGCTCAACCAGGATGTGCTCGAAGGCACCAGGATGCGCGATCCCTCGATCCGCTATCTCGACCATTCGCGCATCGGCCCGGTGCTGACCGGTGCCAGCGATGCGCTCTATGGTGGCCCGCCGGTGACGGCGATGCTGATCCAGAACACCAATCCGGTGAATGTCGCGCCGGAGCAGCGGCTGGTGACGCAAGGCTTCCTGCGCGACGACCTGTTCACTTGCGTGCACGAGCAGTTCATGACCGACACGGCCAAGCTTGCCGACATCGTATTGCCGGCCACGATGTTCCTCGAGCACGACGATGTCTACAAGGGCGGCGGCAACCAGCACATCACGCTTGGCCCCAAGCTGATCGAGCCGCCGGAGGGACCGCGCACCAACCATTTCGTCATCGAGCAATTGGCTGATCGCCTCGGTGTCGCCGACCGTCCGGGTTTCGGCCTGACCGAGCAGCAGCATATCGACATCATCCTGGGCAAGCGCGGGCTGGGCAGTTTCGAAAGCTTGAAGCAAGACAAATGGGTCGACCTGCAGCCGGATTTCGAGGCAGCACACTTCATCAACGGATTTGGCCACGCGGATGGAAAATTCCGCTTCCGCGCCGACTGGACCGGGCAGGCGGCGCCCAACCGGCCGCCCAAAAGCATGGGCCTGTTCGGCCCGGTGGCGCGGCTGCCGGAATTCCCCGACCATGTCGACCTGATCGAGGTCGCCGACGAAGCCCACCCGTTCCGGCTGACGACGTCGCCGGCGCGCAACTTCCTCAATTCGACATTCTCGGAAACACCGGTGTCGAAAGCCAGGGAGGGCCGCCCGGAACTGCTTCTACATCCCGACGATGCCGCGGCACTTGGGCTGGCCGATGGCGACCGTGTCGAGGTCGGCAACCAGCGCGGCGAAGTCGTGCTGCATGCAAAATTGTTCGACGGCATCAAGCGTGGCGTGGTGATCGCCGAAGGCATCTGGCCAAACAGCGCCCATGAGCGCGGCGAGGGCATCAACGTTTTGACCGGCGCCGACGCGCCTGCACCCTATGGGGGTGCTGCCTTCCACGACAACAAGGTCTGGCTGCGCGCGGCAAGGTGAGAGAACTCAGTTGCTCTCGCGTCAAATTATACCGGCAGGGCTTCGGCCACCTTCTTTCGGTTTCGCCTAAGACTGATGTCGTCGGCGATCTGCTCGGCCTCGATCGAGATTTCGCGCAGCAATCCGGTGACCGGATTGTGAAAGCCGATGAGATAGAGGCCAAGCTCTGAAGCCCTCGCATTGACGCCGCTGCGCTCTGGCTGAACGCCGGGCTCCAGCAATTTGGCGTAGCCGGGCCGGAAGCCGGTGGCGAAGATGATCGCGTCGAACTCGCCATGCCTGCCGTCGGTAAAACGGGCGCCCTGTTCGGTGATCTCGGCAATGTCGGGTACGATCTTGATCGCACCTTCGCGGATCTTGCGCACCGTGCCGATATCGATCGTCGGAATGCGCGACGAGAGCGCGATCTGCTGCAGCATTCCTTGCTGCGGCCGCCTGAGCCCGTATTTCCCCAGCCTGCCCAACGCCAGATCGAGGATGATGGGAAACAAGGCATCGTTGATGCGCTGCGGCATCAGGCGCGCCGCCATGCCGATCATCTGGATGGGCACGCCAAGCAGTTCGCGCGGTACGATATGAACGCCGCCGCGCACCGAAATCGTCGGCCGCGCACCGCCTTCCACCAGATCGAGCGCGATCTCGGCGCCGGTATTGCCCATGCCGACGATCAGCACCGGCCGGCCGGCGAAAGGCACTGCGTTGCGATAGTCGGCGCTATGCAGCTTTTGGCCCTTGAAGGCATCGGCGCCGGCAAATCTGGGCATCAGCGGCTCTGCGTTGTTGCCAGATGCAATCACAACGTTTGAAGCATGCAAGGGACCGGTCGTCGTATCCACGAGCCAGCTTCTGCCCCGCCGGGTGATCGCCCGCACTGTTTCTCCAAATCGCGGCCGCAGATCGAAACGTTGCGCATAGGCATCTAGATAGTCGATGAAGAGATCGCGCGGCACATAACGCGGATAGTCCCTGGGAAAGGGCGCGAAGGGCAGCGAGGAAAAGCGCTTGGCCGTGTGCAAATGGACGCGCTCATAGTGGCGTCGCCAGGCGGGTGCGGCCTGCTGCTCCTTTTCCAGCAGGACGAAATCCTGCCCGCTCTGCCGCAGGCACGCGGCAATGGCCAGGCCCGCCGGCCCGGCACCGATGATCGCAACTGGGGTGGTGTCGTCCAAGCCGGCCTCCGCGGCAGAATTCACAGCCCGAGAATGTCAAAAACATGGTGGGAAAGTAAAGGCCTGCCGCGCGACAAATATTTAGACAGGCAAAGGCACCGTCAACCCTACCTTGACCCGGTCCATGGCAACGAACGTGCGGAATTTGCGGACATTGTTGCTGTCGAAGAACAGTTTTCGCGTCAGCGCCTCATAGGCGCCCATGTCGGCCACTGTGATGACCAGGATGAAGTCGGCCTCGCCGGTGACGTAATAGCATTGCTGGACCTCGGGGGTCGCCGAGAACTGCCGCTTGGCCGCGTCGATCAGTTCGGCGCGTTCGCTCTCGAGTTCCACCTCGACGAAGATGGTGATGGGTTGACCGACCGCTGCCGGCTCGACGACAGCGACATTGCCGGCAATGACGCCGGTCTGCTCCATGCGCTTGATGCGGCGCTGCACCGCCGGCGCCGACAGGTTCACCGCCTCGCCGATCAACCGCTGCGGCGTCGTGTTGTCGCGCTGCAGGATGGCAAGGATGGCGAGATCGAAACTATCGAGCGAGGACGGCAATGCAGGCAATGGAATATCCTGGACGAAACAAACTTGCATTTAAGAGACCATATTACAGCGCTCTTTGCGTTGCTCCTGCAATATGTTCTCGCTGACCAACGGGACCGGCCAATGTTCCTGCTCAACCGCAACGCATCGCACCGCCGGCCGCTCGATCCGATCGATGCCGAAACCCTTGGCGTGGCCGGAGCCGACACGGTCGAGCGTTTTCTCAGCCACCGCGACAATCACCGGATGACGCCGCTGCATGCACTGCCGGCGCTCGCCAGCGAATTCGGACTGGGCGCCATCCATATCAAGGATGAGGGCTTTCGCCTCGGCCTCGGCAGCTTCAAGGCGCTTGGCGGCGCCTATGCCGTCTTCCGCCTGGTGCTGGAGGAGGCCGGCAGTCGCCTTGGCCGGCTCCTCGATGTGGCCGATCTCGATCGGCCTGATGTGCGGGCGGTCGCCGCGGCGATGACATTTGCCTGTGCGACCGACGGCAACTATGGCCGCTCCGTCGCGCAAGGCGCGCAACTCGTCGGCGCGCGGGCGGCGATCTTCGTCCACGCCGGGGTCAGCGAGGAGCGCATCGCGGCGATCGCCCGCTATGGCGCCGAGATGATCCGCGTCCACGGCAATTATGACGATTCGGTCAGGCAAGCTGCCCAGGTTTCGGCCGACAAGGACTGGACCGTGGTCTCCGACACCTCGTGGCCGGGCTATGAGCGCATTCCCGGCCTGGTCATGCAGGGCTATACCGCGATCGTACGCGAAGCCTTGCGCCAACTCCCTCGGACGCCGACCCACGTCTTCGTGCAGGCCGGTGTCGGCGGCATTGCCGCCGCGCTGGCCGGTCATCTGGCCACCGTGCTCGGTGACGCTAGGCCGACCTTCATCGTGGTCGAGCCGGCGCGTGCCGCTTGTGTCTTCGCAGCCGCCCAGGTCGGGCGCCCGGTCAAGGTCGCGCACGGCCAGCCGACGGTGATGGCCATGCTTGAATGTTACGAAGCCTCGCCGGTCGCCTGGCGGGTGCTGGCGCGCGCCGCCGACGCCTTCATGACGGTGGATGAGGACGAGGCCATCGCGGTGATGCGGCGGC
>NZ_RZPF01000447.1:0-5530 GCF_004022735.1 Mesorhizobium sp. M7A.F.Ca.AU.001.01.1.1 | reverse complement strand
GAATAAGCGGTGCCGCCGTCGAGGCGGATGCCGAAGCCCGTCGCGCCGCGATAGGCGGTGATGCGGCCGTAATCGGGGATGAAATTGTGCTCGGGATCTTCCGTGGTGATACGGCACTGCAGCGCGTGGCCGTTCAGCCTTATGTCCTTCTGCGCCGGCACGCCTGATTCCGGTGTGCCGATGGCAAAGCCGTCGAGGATATGGATCTGCGCCTTGACGATATCGATGCCGGTCACCTGCTCGGTGACGGTGTGCTCGACCTGGATGCGCGGGTTGACCTCGATGAAATAGAATTTGCCGGTGTCGGCATCCTGCAGGAACTCGACCGTGCCGGCGCCGATATAGCTGGTCTCGCGGGCGATCTTGAGCGCATGGCCGCAAAGCTCCTCGCGCTGCGACATTTCGAGATAGGGCGCCGGCGCCCGCTCGACGACCTTCTGGTTGCGGCGCTGGATCGAACAGTCGCGCTCGAACAGGTGCACGGCATTGCCATGGGTATCGCCCAGCACCTGCACCTCGACATGGCGGGCGCGTTCGATCAGCTTTTCGAGATAGACCTCGTCCTTGCCGAAGGCGGCTTTCGCCTCGCGCTTGCCTTCGGTGACTTCACGGGCAAGGTCGGCTTCGGCGCGGATGGCCCGCATGCCGCGGCCGCCGCCGCCCCATGATGCCTTCAGCATCACCGGATAGCCGATTTCCTTGGCTAGTGTCTTGACCGTCTCCATGTCATCCGGCAACGGATCGGTGGCGGGGATCACCGGCACGCCGACCTCGATGGCGAGATTGCGCGCCGCGACCTTGTTGCCGAGCCGCCGCATTGTGTCCGGCCTCGGCCCGATGAAGGTAATGCCGGCTTCGGCACAGGCGTCGGCGAATTCGGGACTTTCCGACAACAATCCGTAGCCGGGATGGATAGCATCGGCACCCGACAGCCTGGCGACGCGGATCACCTCCTCGATCGACAGATAGCTTTCGATCGGCCCCATGTCCTTGGTCAGATGCGGCCCGCGTCCGACCTGGTAGCTCTCGTCGGCCTTGAAGCGATGCAGAGAGTATTTGTCTTCCTCCGCCCAGATCGCCACGGTTTTGAGCCCGAGTTCGTTGGCCGCGCGGAAGACGCGAATGGCGATTTCGGACCGGTTGGCGACGAGGATCTTCGTGATGGCCAAGGACTGGGCTCCAGCGACGGAAGGAAGAGAAATCGGCGCAATGATTAGCGTGAAAATGCTGCAGTGCAAACGAAATTGACGCGCACTTAAACCGATTGAAATAGAAACATTGCGCCAAGGACCCTTCCCATTCCTCCGAACAGCTAAAAAAGAGCCGGCTTTCCGGTTAATGCACGATCATTGCCCGGCTAAGCATCGGCTCCATCGGCCGCCCCTGAACATGACGACGGCAAAAGAAAATGCCCGGCGCGAGGCGCCGGGCATCGGTAAATGGTCTGGAGACTGACGAGCTTACATCTTCTGGACGTAGGTGTACTTGCCGTCGTCGCCCTTCTTCCATTCGTACATGACGTAGCCGGGCAGCGTCGGATCGCCCTTGGCGTCATAGGACAGGTCGCCGAGAACGGTCTTGAAGGGGCCGTTTTCATGCAGCGCCTTGGCAACTGCCTGCGGGTCGTTCGACTTGGCAGCGGTCGCTGCTTCCGCGATCGCCTGCACGGCGGCGTAGGAGTAGAGCGTGTAGGCTTCCGGCTCGAAACCCTGCGCGCGGAACTTCTCGACGAGTTCCTTGTTGGCGGGGATCAGGCGCGGATCCGGGCCGAACGTGTTGAGCGTGCCCGCAACTGCGTCGCCAGCGATCGAAGCCAGTTCGTTCGACACGATGCCATCGCCGGAAACCAGCGTTGCCTTGAGGCCCTGGTCGGCCGCCTGACGGATGATCAGGCCGGCTTCGGTGTGCAGGCCGCCCCAATAGATGATGGAAACGCCGGCTTCCTTCATCTTGGCGATCAGCGCCGAGAAGTCCTTGTCGCCGACATTGATGCCTTCATACATGACTTCCGTCACGCCCTTGGCGTTCATCGCCTTCTTGGTTTCGTCGGCAAGGCCCTGACCGTAGGTGGTCTTGTCGTGAACGACAGCGATCTTGGCGTCCTTGAAGTTGGCGGCGAGATACGCGCCGGCAATGCTGCCCTGCTGATCGTCGCGTCCGCAGGTGCGGAACACGTTCCACAGACCGCGCTCGGTGAATTGCGGGTTGGTCGCGGCCGGCGTCACTTCGACGATGCCGTTTTCCGCATAGACTTCAGATGCCGGGATAGAGACGCCGGAGTTGAAGTGGCCGACCACGAACTTGACGCCGTCGCCGACGAACTTGTTGGCGACCGAGATACCCTGCTTCGGATCGGAGACGTCGTCGCCGACTTCGAGCTTGATCTGCTCGCCGTTGATGCCGCCCTTGGCATTGATGTCGGCGACAGCAGCTTCCGCCCCCTTCTGCAGCTGCGCGCCGAAGGCGGCGTTCGGACCGGTGATCGGGCCCGCGACGCCCATCATTACGTCAGCCCACGCGCTGCCGCCGAACGCGACAAGCGCGGTCAGGGCGACGGCGGACAAAAGTGACTTTTTCATTTAAACGCTCCCATTAACGGAGTGGGCGTGGATGAAGCTTTCATGCGATGCCCACCCTTATCGCAGAAAGCATAGTTTGCCGATTTTCAGGCACTTGTCACGCCGATTCAATTTCGAGGCGGCGTTAATGATGAACGTCAACCTTTCGGTTTCCAGCTCAAGAGTGAAGCTCTTTCGTAGAGCCAATTATACTGTGTCACCATCTGGTTGGTGCGCGTGTATTGATAGCCGACGAAGCCGAGGATCATCAGCACGATGGTGTCGACGACATAATAATGCAGCGAGAACATGGTGCCGCCGAACAGCGCGTGATGGATGAAGCGGATCGCGATGCCGAGGCCCAGCACATAGGCGAACAGCTGGATGAAGCTGCGCCACGTCTGGGCACTGGCCTTGCCCGTCATCCACGCCGCCCAGCCGCCGAGCAGACAGGTGACGAAGAAGAACTGCCAGATCGAGGGTTCCTCGTAAAGAATGCCCTGCATGGTGAAGTCTCCTTAGCATGATCCCGAAAGTTGCGGACTTTCCGGACAAAGATCATGCGACAAACAAACAATCTGGAGCGGAATAGCGGTGCACGCATTCCGCTTCGAACTCAGTGGTGTCCGCCCTCGAGATAGGCGGCGCGCACTTCCGGATTGGCGAGCAGTTCCTTGCCGGTGCCGCTCATCGTCACATTGCCGTTGACCATGACGTAGCCGCGCGTGGCGAGCTTGAGCGCGCCGAAGGCGTTCTGCTCGACCAGGAACACGGTCAGCCCCTGGGTGCGGTTCAGTTCGCGGATGGCGTCGAAGATCTGTTTGACGATCAGCGGCGCGAGACCCAGCGACGGCTCGTCGAGCAAAAGCAGCTTCGGCCGTGCCATCAGCGCGCGTCCGATCGACAGCATCTGCTGCTCACCGCCCGACAGCGTGCCACCGCGCTGGGTGATGCGCTCCTTCAAACGCGGGAACAGCGTGAACACCTTCTCGACGTCCTCGTCATAGTGCTTGAGGTTGTCGAGGCTGGCGCCCATCTGCAGGTTTTCCATCACCGTCATGCGCGGAAAGATCCGCCGGCCCTCGGGCGATTGGGCAATGCGCATGCGCGCGATCTCGTGCGTCGGCATCTGGGTTATGTCGGTGCCGGCAAAGGTGATAGTCCCGGCGCGAGCCCGCGGCGCACCGAAAATAGTCATCATCAGCGTCGACTTGCCGGCGCCATTGGCACCGATCAGCGCCACGATCTCACCCTGCTTGACGGTGACATCGACGCCGTTCAGCGCCCGGATGTTGCCGTAATAGGTCTGCACGCCCTTGATATCGAGCAGCGTTGTCGCGGCCATCACTTGCCCCCTCCACGCTTGCCCGCCACGGGCTTGGCAGCGGTCTTGCTCGCGGTCTTTCCGGAGGCTGCCTTTGCAGTCTTTGCGGAAGCATGGCTCGTCGCCACCTTGCCCGCATCCACGCGGCGCGAAAATTCCGTGTCCCTGCCCTGGCCGAGCAGCCTAGCCTGTTTGACCCATTCCTCGCGCGCGATACGTCCGTCAAAAGCAAGATAGGCTTCGGCGGCCTCGACGTCGGCCTTTTTCCAGGCGCCGATCTGGTCGAAGTGGAAGATGCCGTGGTCGTTGAGCTTCTTCTCGTTGACCGTACCGATGCCCTTTATGCGGGTCAAATTGTCGGCCTTGCCGCCGCGAGGCGCAGCCAGCCGGTTGGAGATCTCTCCAGTCTTCGCCGCAGGCTTGGCGGATGCGGTCGACTTCGCCGCCGTGCCGGTTGCCGCCTTCGACGTCGCTTTCGGAGCAGGCTTTGCCTTCGCCGGCGGCACGGCTGCCTGCGAGGCTGCCTTGTTTGCCGCGGCGAGCGACCTGGCGTCGACCTGACCGGCCTTTGACGCTCCCTTGGCCACCGTAACCCGCTCGCCCGAACTATGGCCGACCGTGTCGGTCACCGGCCCGGCGAGATAGGACGACGATGTTCCCGGACCGTGCGCGGCATCCGGCCCCGTATCGAGCTGTTCGATGACATCTTCGTCGCCGACTTCGGTAAGGACCGCTTCGACTTCCTCGTCGTCGACGCCGAGATAGGCGGCGATGACGCGCGGATCGGTGCGCACCGACTGCGGACTGCCGTCGGAGATCTTGCGGCCATACTCCAGCACCACGACATGGTCGGAGATCTGCATGACCACCGACATGTCGTGCTCGATCAACAGGATCGAGGCGCCGGATGTGTTCTTGATGTCGATCAGCAGCTCGTTGAGCGCCGCCGATTCCTTCGGATTGAGGCCGGCCGCCGGCTCGTCGAGGCACAGAAGCTCGGGTCCCGTGCACATGGCGCGAGCGATCTCGAGACGGCGCTGCGCGCCATAGGGCAGGTCGCCGGCCGGGTCGTCGGCACGGTCGACAAGATCGGCCTTTTCCAGCCAATGCTTGGCGAGCTCCACCGATTCGGCCGAGGCCTTGCGATAGCCGCTGAAGCCGAACAGGCCAAGCACCGTGTAGCCCGATGCCTTCATCAGTTTGTTGTGCTGGGCGACCAGCAGGTTCTCCAGCAGGGTCATGCCGGAGAACAGGCGGATGTTCTGGAAGGTGCGCGCCACCTTGGCGCGCGCCGGGATTTCATGGTTGGGCAGCCGCTCGAGCAGGAAGGTCGAACCATCGTTCCGGTTGAGCGTGATCATGCCTTCCGAGGGCTTGTAGAAGCCGGTGATGCAATTGAACACCGTGGTCTTGCCGGCGCCGTTGGGGCCGATCAGCGCGGTGATCTCGCCGCGCTTGGCGGCGAAAGACAGATCCCCGATGGCCACCAGGCCACCGAACTTCATCGACAGATGATCGACCTGAAGGATAGCGTCGTTCATGCCCGAAGCGGCTTTCTGAACAGGGTTCGCATTCATCAGCCGTGTCCTTCCTTGGTGAAGGAGCTTGAGACGGCCTTTCGCTCCTTCAGGAAGGCGGTTGGTTCACG
>NZ_RZPF01000446.1:0-5538 GCF_004022735.1 Mesorhizobium sp. M7A.F.Ca.AU.001.01.1.1 | reverse complement strand
ATCTATTGCTCTGTCGGCACTCATCCGCACAATGCGGCCGAAGAACTGGATATCACGGTCGAGGAGCTTGTGCGGCTATCCGCGCACCCAAAAGTAGTGGCCATCGGCGAGGCCGGTCTCGACTATTTTTACGACAAGGCGCCACGCGATGCACAGGCGCAAGGCTTTCGCAACCACATCGCCGCCGCCCGTGAAACGGGGCTGCCGCTGGTCATCCATTCGCGCGATGCCGATGCCGACATGGCTGATATTCTCGAGGACGAAACAGGGAAGGGCGCCTTCCCCTTCATCCTGCATTGCTTTTCTTCCGGGCGCCGGCTTGCCGAGGTGGGCGTCGCTCTCGGTGGCTACGTGTCGTTCTCGGGCATCCTGACCTTCAAGAATTCAGCTGAGTTGCGTGCCATTGCCGCCGATGTCCCGCATGCCCGATTGCTGGTCGAAACCGATGCGCCCTATCTGGCGCCCGTGCCGTTTCGCGGCAAACGCAACGAGCCCGCCTATGTCGCCCATACCGCCAAAGTGCTGGCCGAAACGATCGGGGTAAGCGAAGCTGAAATCGCCGATCTGACCACAGATAATTTCTTCCGGCTGTTCGGCAAGATGCCGCGGCCTGCAGAGCAAAGTGCCTGAACGATGACTGACCGGCTGCGCCTCACCATTCTCGGCTGCGGCTCGTCCCCAGGTACGCCGCGCATCACCGGCGGTTGGGGCAATTGCGACCCCGACAACCCCAGGAACCGGCGCACCCGTGCCGCCGCGCTCGTCGAGCGGATTGCGGCGAACGGCAGCCGAACGACTGTCGTCATCGACACGGGGCCGGATTTTCGGCAGCAGATGCTGCTGGCCGGCGTCAAACGTGTCGATGCGGTCGTCTATACCCACCCGCATGCCGACCATATCCATGGCATCGACGATCTGCGCGGTTTCGTCCTCGATCAGCGCCAGCTCATCGACGTCCATGCCGACAGGGCGACGATGCTTCGGCTGCGGGAAGCGTTCGGATACTGTTTCGAGACGCCGCAAGGCAGTTCCTATCCGCCGATCGTCAGGCCGCATCTCATCGACCACACCAGGCCGGTGGTCGTCGAAGGAGAGGGGGGTACCCTCACCCTCGAGCCGCTGCCGCAGATCCACGGCGACATCGTATCGCTCGGTTTCCGCATTGGCGGTCTCGCCTATTGCCCCGACATCAGCGACTTTCCGGAACCCACCGCCGAACGGCTGGGCGACCTCGACGTGCTGATCATCGACGCGCTGCAGTACCGGACGCATCCAAGTCATCTGTCACTTGGCGAAGCGCTTGAATGGATCCAGCGGCTGGCGCCGATACATGCGGTGCTGACACATATGCACGTGCCGCTCGACTACGTCTCGGTGATGGCCGAGACACCAGCCAATGTCGAACCCGCCTATGACGGCATGGTTATAGAAATCCCTTATGAATCAGCACGATGCGAATAGAGCTTCATGAGGGCTTTCGGCTCCTTGGTGCAAATATCAGCAGCGTTCCGATCCGCTCGTAGCCCATCCGGGGATAAAGCAGCGCCCCGGCATGGGTTGCTGCCAGCACCGAGTACCTTGACCCGCGCGCGCGATCGTCGTGCAACATTTTCGATATCAAAGCCTGACCAATGCCGCGACGCCGGTGCGACGGCTCGACATACATGCTCGAACACCAGGTGGCTCCCACGGCATCCAGGCTGCGAACGCGCCCAACGATGTCGGCGCCGTCGATTGCCACATACTGGCGGAACGGCGCGGTGTCGCCGAGCAAATCGTCTGGGATCGGCTGCCTGCGGATGATCTTTCCCAACTGTGCCGCCCGTTCGGCCGTCTGCACGCGTTCGACCGAAGCAACCGATGGCGGGTTCGGAATCCGGTGCAATCGGTGGACGAAAAAGCCTTCGGTCCGCAGCAGCCGGTAGCCGAGAGCTTTGTAGGCGGTTCGTGTCGGCCCGTCCGGATCGTCGTTCGCGATCACAACGGAAATGGCAAAGCCCGGCCGCGCATGCTGCCGCACGACGGCATCGGTCTCTTGAGCGGCGACGTCATGGACGACCCATTCTTCGCCGCGGTAATCGCGAGGATTCTTGCGTTCGGCATCGCGCATCAGCCACAATGGTCCAACGCGGCTGGCCTCGTAAGGAAAGGTGCGGCTCCTATCAGCGCTGAAGCCATGCACGAACACTTCGATTGCCGCTTCGATCTCGCTGTTTGCCATCTTCATTTCAACAGCCTAGCGTTGGCGATCCGCTCAAGGCAATACGCCACAATCGGCTCAAGCCTATGAGAATCAGCGGCAATTTACAGTTCTTGGCCCATGCGTTAGTTCCATAATCTATCTTATGCGACTTTTGGATACGGCGAGCGGCATGGATGCGGCGGTCCCCGACTTCACTTTCCAGTTCCCTTGGAGGCTTCAGCCTGGAAACACGTGAGGCTTGGAAACATCCGCTCGATATTGTGAGCGCGCAGCCGTCGGCAGCGCGCTCGACTCTTTGTTCGAACGATCGGGTCAATCGGAGCGACTATTCCAGAATAACGGTGGCCTCCACCTCGAAAAGCATGGGATCGATTGCAAGCTTGGGAACGGGAACCAGAGTCTGCGCCGGCAGCGCCTCGCCGAACATGTCCTTGACGTTCCTGGTCAACACCTCGAGCTTGGACATGTCGTGGTCGACCACGAAGACCGTGAGCTTCGCCACCTGATCCGGCTTGGCGCCGATGCCCTCAAGCGCAGCATGCAAATTTGCGTAGGCCTGCTTCACCTGGACGGCGAAATCCGGTGACAAGGTTCCTGTGCTGTCTTGGCCGCCCTGCCCGGAGATGTAGGCGATCCGAGCTCCGAGCGGTGCGATTACGGCGGTGCTGTAGCCATTCGGCGACGGGTCGTAGAGTGCCTGTGGATTGACAATAGTCAGCTTGAACTCGTTCGCCGGCGACGCAGTGGGGACTGCAATGGTCATGATGATTAGCCCTCCGATAAGCAGATGCTTGATTGCGCGTGACATGGTTTTTCGCTTGGCTCCGCAGCCTGCGAGCAACCTACCCTGGCGCCTGCAGATTGAACTTTAACCTAATCGCTACGTGAATCGTGCGATGTACGAGTCATCGTATGGTACGTCGTACGAGTCAATCGCTCAAGATCGACATTTGTCGCGTTGCCGGTCAAAATCGATGTTCTGAAAAAGCGAGGACGACGGATGGTAGCCAAACGCAGCGGCGCCCGGAGCAAAGGGGATCAACGGATAAGCGTGTCGCTCCAGCCCGTGCAGCAAGCGAGCACCGAGCCGCCGCTGTCTCGAGAGCGTATCGTGGCGACCGCGGTGGAACTGCTGGACGCCCAGGGCATAGACGGATTGACAATGCGTCGGCTGGCCGATCGCCTCGGCTCGGGTGTGATGAGTCTATATTGGCACGTCGACAACAAGGAGGATGTCTTTGATCTAGCAGTCGATTCGGTGCTCGAACATCGCGGATCGCCTGAAACAGGTGAGTCTCCGGACTGGCGCGGAGACGTCGTTCATATGCTCGAAGACTGGCGCGCCAGAATGTTGCGCCATCCTTGGTCGGCATCGCTGTTGCCGCGCCGGGCGCTCGGTCGGAACATTCTCGGTCGCCTGGAAATGCTGAGCAAGACCTTGTCCAGAGCCGGTGTTGCGGACGCGGATCTGAACGCCGCGATATGGTCGCTCTGGAACTATGTGATGGGCGCCACCCTCACCCGGGCAAGCTTCGATCTCTCGGAAGAAGACAGGGCAGCCGCACAGCAGCGTCTTACACATCTCAGCGAACACTACCCGACAATCGAACGCTCTCGTCTGCTGTTGGACAACGATTGGGATGGCGCCTTCCGAAGAGGCCTCGACTTCCTGCTCGACGGCCTCTCGCCAAGATAGAATTCCGGCGCTCCGCCCGGAGCAGACCGGATGGCGCTGCTTTGCGCACGCGACGCAAGAGCTTCCCAGTCCACATCATCACGTTTGGCTCGCCGCCAAGGCGGCGCAGGCAGCGGGCAAGCCCCAGATGCTCGATCCCATCGCGGCGGTGGCTGGTGCGGCTGCATTGCAGCTGAATTGTTGCAGTTGGCGATGTCGTCGCCACGCATTGCCAACCGCTGGTCGGAATCCTCTCTGCAGTCGATCTTTTGCGCAAAACCTTTTTGGCCGACATGCGTTGTTTTCTCTCCAAGCCAAGGAGACGATCATGCAGATGAAGTCGGAAATAGCCGGTGAAGCGGCCAAGCAGCGCCATATCCAACGTGGCATCGATGCCAAGGACAAATCGAAAGGCGATGGGAAGCTTCAAGGCGCCATGCAGGCTGGCGCCCGCGAATATCCCGAGCCCCCCTTCCCTGAGCAACATCAGCCCAAACCGGGACATGAATGGGCCATAGAGCCGGCGCCGCTGTACGATGCGCCTTACTATCTCGGATCGAAAAAACTCAACCAAAAGGTAGCGCTCATCACGGGCGGCGATTCGGGCATCGGCCGCTCGGTGGCGGTGTTGTTCGCCCGCGAGGGCGCCGACGTCGCGATCGTCTATCTGGCCGAGGACAAGGACGCTGAAGAGACCAAATCCGCGGTGGAAAAGGAGGGACGACGCTGCCTCCTGGTCAAGGCCGATGTCAGCGAACGCAGCCACTGCCACAAGGCGGTCATGGAGACCGTTGAAAAATTCGGCCGCATCGACGTGCTGGTCAACAATGCTGCGTTCCAGATCCATTCCAGCGACTTCGGCGAGCTCACCGAAGAACATTTCGACACGACGTTGAAGACCAATCTTTACGGCTATTTTCATATGGCGCAGGAAGCGGTGCCGCACATGAAACCCGGTTCGGCGATCATCAACACCGGTTCGGTAACCGGTATCGACGGTTCAAAACAGCTGGTCGACTATTCGATGACCAAGGGCGGCATTCATGCTTTCACGCGGGCCCTGTCGGGCAATCTCATCGGCAAGGGCATAAGGGTGAATGCGGTAGCACCGGGTCCGGTGTGGACGCCGCTCAATCCGTCGGACAAGGAAGCTGACGACGTCTCGAAATTCGGCGCCGACACGCCAATGAAACGACCAGCGCAACCGGAAGAGCTCGCGCCGGCCTATGTGTTCCTCGCTTCGCCGCATTGCTCGAGCTACATCACCGGCGAAATCTTGCCCGTCGTCGGAGGGTACTGAGGATGGCCGAAACGAAGTCCGCAACGAAGGAGTAGGATGGATGGGCCGTCTGCTTTTCATGGTGGCGTTCGCTTGTGTAGCGTATCGCATCTACACGGAAACCGCAGGGTCTGCTCGGCATGTGCCGCAGGATGACGGTGAGGCGCTGCGCAAGCAATCAGCGGCACTGGGCGTCGACCCGTCTCGCTGACGGGATGGAACCTACCGGCAATCCGGCCGGCCGAGTTACCAGCCGGCCGGATTGCAGCCTTATTCGGCTGCCTGCAGGTTGATCTTGCTTTCCGCCATTTCGGTGAGCTTGCGATCTGTCGCCTGTTCTTCCTTGAGATTCTTGGCCAGCACATTGGCGCAGTCGGTGCG
>NZ_RZPF01000445.1:0-5541 GCF_004022735.1 Mesorhizobium sp. M7A.F.Ca.AU.001.01.1.1 | reverse complement strand
GCTCGACACGCTGCCGCTTGCCGAGCCTGCAGCCACCCTTGGCGCGATAGGCGACATTCTGAGCGCGTCGATGGGCGGCTCCAGCGGCGTGCTGCTGTCGATCTTCTTCACGGCGGCGGCGCAGGCTCTGGGCGGCGGCGCGAGCCTGCCCAGAGCGTTGCTTGCCGGCCTTGAACGGATGACCTTTTATGGCGGCGCCAGAATTGGCGATAGAACCATGGTCGATGCGCTGGAGCCGGCGCTCAAAGCACTCGACGCGAACGGCCTGGAGGAGGCGGCAACAGCAGCCCGCCATGGTGCCGAGGCCACGGCCGCCATGGACAAGGCAAAAGCCGGGCGGTCGGCCTATGTCGGCAGCAAGCTGCAAGGTGTGGTCGACCCCGGCGCTCACGCGGTGGCCGAAGTCTTCGCGGCGGCCGCGGCATTGCATGAAGCGGCCTGACGTATGCTCCAGTTGTCGAATGACCGTTCTTTCGATACTGCCGGCAAGATGGAAACCGGGAATGCGGGTGACATGGCGGCGTTGAACCTTGCCCGGCTGATCGCGGCCGCCGCGGATACGATCGCCGCGAACGCCGAGGAATTGACGGCGCTCGACCAGGCGATCGGCGACGGCGACCACGGGCTGAACATGAAGCGCGGCTTCGAGGCCGTGCGCGCCGAAGCCGAAGCATTTTCGGCCAAACCGCTGCCCGATGCCCTGAAGGCGATCGGCACCAAGCTGGTGATGACGGTCGGCGGCGCCTCCGGCCCGCTGTTCGGCACCCTGTTCCTGGCACTCGGCAAGGAGATTTCGGCGAAACCCGATCGCGCCAATCTGACGGCGGCGTTCGGCAAGGCGATCGAAGCTGTGGCAGCACGCGGCAAATCGCAGATCGGACAAAAAACCATGCTCGACGTGCTGCAGCCGGTGCATGACGCGCTGCTGCAGGGAAAGACAGCTCTTGAAATCGCCGATATCGCCGACGCCGCGGCCGACGCGACCGTGCCTATGAAAGCCTTGCGTGGCCGCGCCTCGTTCCTGGGCGACCGATCGATCGGTCATATGGACGCCGGCGCGCGCTCAACCGCGCTGCTGGTGCGCACAGTGGCGCACAGCCTCGGGGAAAGCGCATGAGCAATGTCGGCATCGTCATCGTCTCGCATTCGCCGCTGGTTGCCGAGGGCACGGCCGACATGGTGCGGCAGATGGTGGGCGACGAAGTGCCGCTTGCATGGTGCGGCGGAAACGGCCATGGCGGGCTCGGCACCAATGTCGAGGCGATCATGGGCGCCATCGACAAGGCCTGGTCGGAAGCCGGTGTCGCCATTCTGGTCGATCTCGGCGGCGCGGAGACCAA
This sequence comes from Mesorhizobium sp. M7A.F.Ca.AU.001.01.1.1, assembly GCF_004022735.1. Classification (NCBI taxonomy): domain Bacteria; kingdom Pseudomonadati; phylum Pseudomonadota; class Alphaproteobacteria; order Hyphomicrobiales; family Phyllobacteriaceae; genus Mesorhizobium; species Mesorhizobium sp. M7A.F.Ca.AU.001.01.1.1. Next base: position 4,201 of record NZ_RZPF01000445.1, on the reverse strand, counting down.
CTCGGAAATGGCGGTGGAGATGATCGGCGAGCCACGCTCGCACAAGATCATAGTCTGCAACGCGCCGATCGTCGAAGGCGCGGTGATGGCAGCGACCGAGGCCTCCGGCGGCGCCTCGCTGCGGGAAGTGGTGGCGACGGCACATGAATTGTCGCCGTCGTGAACGAACGGGAATTTTGAAAGACATGTCCGCATCCGCCGAAGCGACCGTTGTGATCACCCACGAGGTGGGTCTGCACGCGCGTCCTTCGGTGAAGTTCACCAAGTTGGCCAAGAGTTTTGCCGCCGAGGTGGAGATCGCGCTCGCCGCCAACGGGCCATGGTTCGACGCCAAGAGCATCGTCAAGGTGATGGCGGCCAAGGCGCCGAAGGGCACCGTGCTGCACATCAGGGCCAGCGGTGACGGCGCCAATGATGCCGTCGACGCGTTGGTCGAACTGGTGCGGCGCGATTTCGACGAAGGCGCGGACCATGTCCGAACCGCTTAGACTGCAAGGCATTTCGGCCTCGGCCGGCTATGCCGAGGGGCCACTGTTCGACCTCGACCAGACTGTCGTATCCTATGTCGGCAAAGAAACAGCCGACGACGAGAAGGCCGCGCTCGAAGCCGCAATCGCCGTCGCGACAAGCCGTCTCACCGCATTGAGCGAGATGGCCGAGGGCGATGCCGCCGACATTCTCGAGTTTCAGATCGCCATGCTGCAAGACGATGCGCTGAGCAGCCCGGCCTTTGCCGCGATCCGCACCGGCCTGCCAGCCGACAAAGCCTGGCGGCAAGCGCTTGATACCGAGATTGCCGGCTACGACGCGTCAGACCAGGATTATTTCCGCGCACGGGCCGCCGACATACGCGATATCAGGGACCAGGTGCTGCGGGCGCTGTCCGAGGATGGCGACGTCCAGGCGCCAACCGGCGCCATCCTCTACGGCTGGGATATCGCGCCGACGCGTTTTCTCGAAACCGACTGGAGCCGCGGCGGCGGCATCGCACTGAAGGCGGGCAGCACCGCCAGCCACGTCGCCATGCTGGCGCGTTCGCGCGGCGTGCCGATGGTTGTCGGGTTGGGCACTTCGCTGGCTCGTCTAACCGGCACAGCGCTGCTCGACGCCGAACATGGCGGCATTGTGCTGTCACCCTCCAAGACTGAAATCGCTGCTTTTCGCCAATCGTCCTCATCATTCCGGGCGCGCAGCGACCGGGCCGGGACGTTCCTGGCGCGACCGGCGGTGACCAAGGCCGGCACGGCGGTGCGCGTGCAGGTCAACATCGCCGACCCGTCCGATGTCGACCTCATCGACATTACGACCTGCGACGGAGTCGGGTTGATGCGCACCGAATTCCTGTTCGGCAAGACGCTGCCGGATGAGGAGACGCAGTATCGCGCCTATCGCAAGGTGCTGGAGTGGGCCGGTGAAAAACCGGTGACGATCCGCACCGTTGACGCCGGCGGCGACAAGCCGGTGCCCGGCTTTACGGTCGAGGAGAGCAATCCGTTTCTCGGCCTGCGCGGGATCAGGCTGTCGCTGGCAAGACCCGAGGTGTTTCGTGTACAGATCCGGGCGCTGCTGCGCGCCGCTGTCCATGGCAGCCTGAAAGTGATGTTCCCTATGATCGCCATTGTGGAGGAATACCGACAGACAGCGGCGATGTTCGCCGAAGAGCAGACTGCACTTGCCGCACGCGGCGTCGCACACAACATGCCGCCGCTCGGCATCATGGTCGAAGTGCCTTCGGTGGCGATCGTACCGGAAGCCTTTACCGATGCCGCCTTCTTCTCGATCGGCTCCAATGATCTCACCCAGTATGTCATGGCGGCCGCCCGCGACAACGCTGCCGTGGCGCATCTCAATTCGGTCCGTCATCCGGCCGTGCTGCGGCTGATCGCTGCCGTGACGGCGTTTGGCCAGCGGGAAGAGATCCCGGTCAGCCTGTGCGGCGATGCAGCCGGCGATCCAGCCTCGATCCCGTCACTGATCGAGGCCGGCCTGCGCGATCTTTCCGTCGCGCCGGCGCAACTCGCCATGGCCAAGGCGGCCGTCGCGGACGTTTCTGTCTAGGCGCGGCCGGCATGGTCGACAGGACACCCGAACCCGGTTCCGAAGAGGCGATCCGCGCCTACAAGACGATCCTGTCGCAGGTCATCGACCAGCGCCCGTCCGGTATGCGCCAGCGCCTGGCCGATGCGCTCGGCAAGCACCGCAGCTTCGTCACGCAGATTTCCAGTCCTGCCTATTCGATCCCGATTCCGTCAAAACATTTGCCGGCTATATTTTCCGTCTGCCATTTCAGCCCGGCCGAGCGCGACCAGTTTCTCGCCGCCTATCACCAGGCGCATCCAGGCAAGATGTCGATCGCATCAGGCATGCGCAAGACGCGGCATGTCTCGCTGATCGTGCCGGATTTCGGCGACGACAAGCAGAACGCCGCGCTCGATAAGGCGGTGAACGATTTTATCCAAAAGATCACCAGCATCACCGGCAAGAGTGGCTGATCGAACTCTTGTTTTACGCAATTCCGGACGGAAAACCGCGATACACTTTTCCTGGAATTGCTTTGGAAGGCCTATTTCGGGAGGAGACGGCCGTGAAGAAGTTTATCAATTCGGTGGACACGGTGCTGACCGAAAGCCTCGACGGCTTCGTCGCCGCCCATGCCGACATCCTCGTGCTCGGCGACGAGCACAAATTCATCCGCCGCAAGACCTTGCGGCCGGGCAAGGTGGCGCTGATCTCCGGCGGCGGTTCCGGTCACGAGCCGCTGCATGGCGGCTTTGTCGGTCACGGCATGCTGGACGCCGCCTGCCCCGGCCAGGTGTTCACCTCGCCGACACCGGACCAGATGCTGGCGGCGGCAGAGGCCGTCGACACCGGCGCCGGCTGCCTGTTCATCGTCAAGAACTATGAGGGCGACGTCATGAATTTCGAGATGGCGGCCGAAATGTCGGAAGGCGTCCAGCAGATCGTGACCAATGACGATGTCGCGGTCGAGAATTCTTCCTATACGACGGGCCGGCGTGGCGTCGCCGGCACGCTGGTGGTGGAAAAGATCGTCGGCGCGGCGGCCGAACATGGCCTGGCTCTGGCGTCGCTGAAGGCGCTTGGCGACCGCGTCAACGCTGCTACCCGCTCGATGGGCGTGGCGCTGACCAGTTGCACCGTGCCGGCGGCGGGCAAGCCGACTTTCGATATCGGCGACGGCGAGATGGAGTTCGGCGTCGGCATCCATGGCGAGCCCGGCCGCCGGCGCGATGCGCTGAAAAGCGCCGATGCGATCGCGCAGGAGATTTGCGCCGCGATCCTCGGCGATCTCGGCGACAAAGCGAAAGGCCCGGCGCTGCTGTTCGTCAACGGCTTCGGCGGCACGCCGCTGATGGAACTCTATCTGATGTACAACAGCGCACGGCTAATCTTCGAGAAGCATGGCGTGACGGTGACCCGTTCGCTGGTCGGCTCCTACGTCACCTCGCTCGATATGGCCGGCTGCTCGATCACGCTGACCATGCTCGACGACGAGACGACCGCATTCTGGGACGCGCCGGTACACACTGCGGCGCTGCGCTGGGGCATGTAAAAGCTGGCTTACATTAGGCTTTTCTGCAACCATTCCTGACTTGCTCGCAATGCTAGCTGGGTTGATGCTGCCACCGCTTACTTCCGCCCAAGAAAGACTCTTGCTGCGCTTCGCTGACCCCGAGGCGGCGGCAGGCGGCGAAGATTTGTCGGCAAAGACGCTGACGGCGCTGCTCGACAATGCCGAGTTTCACGGCGTGCTGCCGATCATGTTGCGCAAGCTCAGCGGGGACGCGCGGCTGCCAGCGGATGCCGACCTGCACGGCAAGCTGGAGGATCTGCGCCAGAAGGCAACGATCGCCACCGGCCAGTCGATGCTGTTGAAGTATCATGGCGACCGCATCATGAAGGGACTGGCGGCGGACAATATTCCGGCGCGGATCGTCAAGGGACCCGTCTTCGCGCGAAAGCTCTACCGCAACGTCGCCGACAGGCCCTTCACCGACATCGACATCCTGGTCGAACCCGCCAATCTGGCCAGGGCAAACCAGGTGATCGCGGCATGCGGCTTCGAGCTTGGCAGCAACGAGGCCGAATCCTACGAATTGCAGGAATTCAAATGGTTGGAAAAAGAGAATTCCAGCCTGCTGGTCGAACTGCATGGCGACCTCGTGCATGACACCGGCATGCG
>NZ_RZPF01000444.1:0-5546 GCF_004022735.1 Mesorhizobium sp. M7A.F.Ca.AU.001.01.1.1 | reverse complement strand
GCGTCGCGGTCCTGGCTCGCCTATCACGGGGAACCCGCCCCTCACGGTAAAAATGTCTCCGCTCACCGAAACCGTTCTTTTCGTCTTCAGCCTTGTCGCGCTCGGCTACCTCGCCGGGCTCACCGGCTATCTGAAGCCGGCGAGCGGCGAGGGGATTTCGGAATTTGCCATCAACGTGGCGATGCCGCTGCTGCTGTTCCAGACGATGGTGAAGTCCGACTTCCATGGCGTGGCGCCTTGGCCGCTGTGGGGCGCTTACTTCACGGCGGTTGCAATGACATGGGCTGCCGGCCATCTGGTGACGACGCGGATCTTCGGGCGGGACGCACGCGCAGGCATCGTCGGTGGAGTGTCGTCGTCCTTCTCGAATGTGGTGCTGCTGGGCATTCCCTTCGTTCTCGGCGTATTCGGGTCGAGGGGATTCGAAGTGCTGTCGCTGCTCGTTTCCGTGCATCTGCCGACCATGATGATGGCTTCGATCATCATGTTCGAGATATTTGGCCGCGGTGGCAGTGAGCCCGTACACCTGCTGCGCATCGTCCAGAGCTTTCTGAGAAGACTGTTCACCAATCCCCTGATCATCGGTATCCTGGCCGGGCTGGCCTGGCGCCTAACCGGCGCGCCGCTGCCGAACCTTGCCACGCGGCTGGTCGATACGCTGGCTGGCACTGCCGGGCCAGTGGCGCTGTTCGCCATGGGGCTCAGCCTGCGCCGTTTCGGCATATCGGGCAATGTCCGGCCGGCGTTGGCGCTTTCGGTGCTGAAGCTGTTCCTGATGCCGGCGCTGGTGCTGGTCTTCGTCTGGTTGCTCGGCATGCCGCCCTTGACGGCCAAGGTGGCGGTGATGGTGGCCGCGATGCCATCCGGCGTCAATTCCTATCTGATCGCGGTGCAGTTCAACACCGGCCAGGCGCTGGCGTCGAACCAGATGACCCTCGCCACGGCCTGCGCCGCCGTCACCACCGCGTTCTGGCTGACTGTTGTCTTGTACGTTTTCGGGTAAGGCATCGGTGTAAGCACGTCAGCCTGCTCTCGTCTCGCTCTGGCCCAAGCCCTATATGCCATCTTGCGATTGCTTGCGTGCCTTGCCCTCGGTAAAGAGCAGTGGCTCCGGCGTGCCGGCCTCAGTCCATGGCGCACGCGCACCGAAGATTTCACAGACCCGCCCGTCAGGGCGCCGAACGGAGGATAGCATGCTTCAGAAAACCAGCCATTTCATGCGGCAGGCCAATCTCATCAATGGCGAATGGGTGCAGGCCGACAGCGGCCAGACGGTCGACGTCAACAACCCTGCCACCGGTCTCAAGATCGGCACCGTGCCGAAGTCGGGCAAGGCCGAGACCCGCCGCGCCATCGAAGCCGCCGCGGAAGCTTTCAAGACCTGGCGCAAGACGACCGCGCTCGAGCGCTCGAAGCTGCTGCGCAAGCTGCACGACGCGATGATGGACAATCAGGACGTACTGGCCGAACTGCTGACCATCGAGCAGGGCAAGTCGCTGTTCGAATCGAAGGGGGAGATCGGCTCGGCCGCGTCCTACATATTGTGGTTCGCCGAGGAAGGTCGCCGCACCTATGGCGACGTCGTGCCCTCGCCATGGGCGGACCGCCGCATCCTGGTGACCAAGGAGCCGGTTGGCGTCATCGCCGCCATCACGCCGTGGAATTTTCCGTCCTCGATGCTGGCCCGCAAGCTCGGCCCGGCGCTCGCCGCCGGCTGCACCGCCGTGGTCAAGCCTGCGTCGCAGACGCCGTATTCGGGTCTCGCCTGGGGCGCGCTCGCAGAGGAAGTCGGTTTCCCCAAGGGCGTCGTCAACATCCTGACCGGTTCGGCCAGCGAGATCGGCGACGAGATCTGCGCCAATCCGCTGGTGTCGAAGATCACTTTCACCGGCTCGACCGAGGTCGGCAAGCTTCTCATCCAGAAGTCGTCGGTCACCGTCAAGAAGGTGTCGATGGAACTCGGCGGCAACGCGCCGTTCATCGTTTTCGACGACGCCGACCTCGAGCGTGCCGTCGCCGGCGCCATCACCGCCAAGTACCGCAATTCCGGCCAGACCTGCGTTTGCACCAACCGCTTCCTTGTCCAGGCAGGTGTCTATGACAAGTTCGTCGAGAAGCTCGCTGCCGCCAGCAACGCGCTGAAGGTCGGCTCCGGCCTCGAGGACGGCGTGCAGCAGGGGCCGCTGATCGACGAGAAGGCGGTCGAGAAGGTCGAGGAACTGATCGCCGACGCCACATCAAAGGGCGGCAAGATCGTTGCCGGCGGCAAGCGCCATGCGCTCGGCGGTTCGTTCTTCCAGCCGACGGTCATCGCCAACGCGACACCCAAGATGCGCTTCATGAAGGAAGAGATCTTTGGCCCGGTCGCACCGGTGTTCAAGTTCGAGACCGAAGAGGAAGCCGTCGCCCTCGCCAACGACACCGAATTCGGCCTTGCCTGCTACTTCTACACCGGTGACCTCGGCCGCGCCTTCCGAGTGATGGAAGGGCTGAAATACGGCATGGTCGGGGTCAATGAAGGCCTCATCACCACGCCGGAGGCGCCGTTCGGCGGCGTCAAGGAATCCGGCCTCGGCAAGGAAGGCGGGCATCAGGGCATCGAGGATTATCTCGACACCAAATATGTCTGCATCGGCGGCCTCGGCCTCTGATAGGCTATCCCTGGGATGGGGAGGCCGATGGCCTGCCCATCTCTCATGGAAAAACCAGCCGAAGTCTTCTGGATCAACTGGCATTTACGGGCATGGCGATGAAGGACGGCGAGGTTTTCGGCACGACGCAGGCTGGCGAGCAGGTGCGTCGCTTCACGATCAGGGGCGGCGGCATCACAGCCAACATCATCGGTCTGGGCGCGATCATCCAGGATTTGCGCCTGACCGGGCACGATGCTCCGCTGGTGCTCGGCTATGACAGTCTGGAAGGCTACGAGACGGATACGGCCTTCTTCGGTGCGGTCGTCGGCCGCTATGCCAACCGCATCCGCGACGGCCGCTTCACCATTGGCGGCAGCCGCTACCAGACCGAGCAAAACTTCCTCGACAAGCATACGCTGCATGGCGGCTCGCAAGGTTACTCCCACCGGCCGTGGACGGTTTCCTTGCATGGCAGGGATTTCGTCACGCTGACGCTGCACGATCCCGACGGCACGATGGGTTTTCCCGGCGCGCTCGACGTCACCTGCACCTACCGGCTGAAGATCCCCGGCACGCTCAGCGTCGAGCTGACCGCCACCTGCGAGGAGCCGACGCTGTGCAATCTCACCCAGCATTCCTATTTCAACCTGGATGATGGCGGCGCAGGCGACATTCTCGACCACAGGATGATGCTGAATGCCGGCGCCTACCTGCCGGTCGATGGCGACATGATCCCCACAGGCGTGGTCAAGCCGGTTGACGGCACGCCATTCGATTTCCGCCAGGCGCGGCCGCTGCGCATGGAAACCGAGGGTGATCAACTGCCCTACGACCAGAATTTCTGCCTTGCTTCGGCACGCGGGCCGCTCAAGCAGGCGGCATGGACGCAAGGCGCCAGTTCCGGTGTCGAGATGGAGGTCTGGACCACCGAGCCCGGCGTCCAGCTCTATACCGGCCAGTATGTGACGCCGCGCACCGGGCTGGAAGGGCGGAACTACAAGGCCTTTTGCGGCTTCTGCCTGGAGCCGCAGATTTGGCCGGACGCGCCGAACCGGCCTTATTTCCCGCAAGCAACGCTGTGGCCGGGCGCGATCTACCACCACGTCACGGAATACAGGTTCCGCCTGCCCTAGTTTTTCCGACCTTAGCCTTCGAAAGCCGCCCGCAGCGTCTCGAACGGCGCCAGCGCGCCGCGCACTTGCACCACGGCGGCGGCGACACGATGCGCACGGCGCGCGGCTTCCTGCGGGTCGTGGCCGGCAAGACGAGCCGCAAGATAGCCGCCGTTGAACGAATCGCCGGCGCCGGTCGTATCGGCGGGGGCGGCGACATGGATCGCCGGGACTTCGCGTAGTGTTTCTCCTTGGGCAATCAGGGCGGGCTGCTCGCCGTTCTTGACGACGACCTCGCTAACCAGTTGCCTGAGTCGCTTTGCGGTCGCTTGCGGTGTTGCATCGCCAAACAGCATCTGCTCGTCGGGGAAAGTCGGCAATGCGATGTCGGTGGCGGCAAGGGCTTCGACGATCGCTGCCTGTGCATCCTCGCGATTGCGCCAAAGCCGCGGCCGGTAGTTGGGATCGAAGGCGACAAGTGAACCGGCCGAGCGCGCCTTGGCGACAGCCGCCAGCAATACGGCGCGCGCGGCCTCATCCAGAATTGCCAAAGTGATTCCGGAAAAATAGACAAGCGCCTGATTTACCAGGTTTTCCGACAATGCAACCGGGTCTGAGGCGAGCTGCCGCGCGGCGGCGTCGCCGCGCCAGTAGGTGAAGGAACGCTCGGCCCCGGTCAGCGTGATGGCATAGAGGCCAGGCCGTGCGCCCGCTATGATCGGGCTGGAGCCGATGCCGATGCCGTTCTGGCCTAAGAAATCGATCTGGGCTTGCGAGAACGGATCGTCGCCGAAGGCCGAGACATAGGTTGCCGGCCGCTCAGTGCTCAGCGCGTGCAGCGCCCACAGCGTGTTGAACGTGTCGCCGGCAAAGCCCATGCGCCAGTTCGGTCCGGTCTGGCCCGACAGTTCGAGCATGCATTCGCCGATCGAGGCGACGCCGGTTCCCGCCATCTACAATCCTCCAGTGCTTCCCGGTGCTGTAGCTTTTTGCCATCGGCAGCGCCATGCTTGGCAAGCAGGGTTTTTTCCGCCACAGCGTTTTCCCACAGGCTGGCGGGATGCGATCCGTTCGGCAGAGCGTTGTCTGCAGAAGAGGAACCGGTTTGGCATCGATATGGCGTTATCTTCTGGCGGGTCTTGGTCTGGCTGCCTTGCTGGTCGGCATTCTCGCGGTCGTCTTCCTGACGGCGCCGCGTTCGTCGCTGCCAGCCGGCCCGGATGTCGCGCGGACGAAGAAAACCGACAACGGGCTGTACGTGGCGAGTTTCGTGCCGGAACGGGGCGTGGTGCGGCAGGGCGAACTGGAATCCTGGCTGCTGACCCTGAAGACAAAGACAGGGGCTTCGGTGGAGCGCGCCGCGATCGCCATCTCCGGCGGCATGCCGCAACACAATCACGGCCTGCCGACCAGCCCGCAGGTCACCGATTACCTGGGCGAAGGCCGTTACCGCATCGAGGGGCTGAAATTCACCATGAGCGGCTGGTGGCAACTTCGTTTCGCCATCTCATCCGGCGCCGGCTCCGATACCGTACTGTTCAACGTGGTGCTGTGAGCGATCGATGAAGCGCCTTTTCCGCTTTCTGGCGCTGATGGTCGCCGTCGTCCTCGTGGGCTGCGGCAAGCCTGATTTTTCCGACGCAGAAAAGAAGACTATCGCTTCGCTGGCGCTGTCGTCGCTGCCGGCGCTCAAGGCCGACACCACCAATCGTTTTGCCGACGTGCCGGCCGCCGCCGCACTCGGCTCGACGCTGTTCTTCGATCAGGGCATGAGCGGTGACGGGTCGGTATCCTGTTCGAC
>NZ_RZPF01000443.1:0-5551 GCF_004022735.1 Mesorhizobium sp. M7A.F.Ca.AU.001.01.1.1 | reverse complement strand
CAGGTGCACCGTACAGTGGACGCGCATTCGGCGCCTGCGGATCGGCAAGCGCGAGCACCGCCTTGGCGGTGGCGGCGCCATAGTCGTCGTCGATCTGGTAGTTGAGCTCGAAGGCGCCGTTGGCGGCGCGCTTGGGCTCGCCGACGAAGCGGATCTGCGGCGGCTTGTCCGGTACGACCGCGAAGGCCCAGCGGCCGAGCTGGTCCTCGCCCGACGTCAGCGTCAGCGTGCCGTCGCCGGTCAGCTTGCTGGTGAACTGGCGCACCTTGGACGGCGTCGCCGGGCTTGCAGCCGGCTTGGCGGCGGCCTGCGGCGCAGCCGGGTCGATGGCGCGGGAATTGCCATTCTTGTCGGCGTAGCCGAGCGTTTCCTCGCCTGAGCCGCCCGTCACGCGCAGCGAAACGTCACTGCCTTCGGGAACCGTAAAGGTCGGGATGGCCTGGTTGGCGTCGGCGGTCAGGAAGATCGGCGGCTTGCCGGTGTAGGACGGCGGCGTCACCCAGGCGTCGATGCGCGGCGGCACGATATCGCGCGCGCCATGGGCATTGAAGCCGTCGCTGATCCTGCCGCCCGTCGGCCCGAAGGAGAAGGCGAAGGCGGTAACGAGCAAAAGTGCCGCCACCGCGCGCAGGGCCCAAGGGTCGCGCTCCGGCACGCGCGTGCGCGGCAGGTCGGCGCCGAGGTTGTCGAGCTTTCCGGCCATGCGCTTCTGGTGTTCGCGCCATAGCGCCTGCGAGAAGCTGCTTTCCCGGCCGCTTGGCCGGTCGGTCTGCACCAGCACCGGGCTGTGCAACAGTTGATTGGCTGCCTCGATGCGGCGGTCGATTTCGCCGGCGCCCGGCAGGCGGAAGAAACGCAGGGGATAAAGCGCGGCCAGTGCTGCTATGGCAAAGGCAGCGACCAGGCCGATGCGCGCCATATCCGGCAGCCGGGAGAATAGCCCGAGCCAGGAGATGCTGAGGAACAGGCTGGCAACGATGACGAGGGGAAGCAGCAACGGCCAGCCGCGCTCGACCACCATCGAGACCCGCGTGGCCAGCCTGCTCAAAGCCAGCCGCCCGGCGAGGCCGCGATCGCTGCTGAAGGTGGGTCGTTGCGTCATCGGCCCTTCCTTGAGCCTATGGCATCCCGAAACCGGGATGCGGCCCTATCCCTTTGAGCATGATCTGTTCCGAAAGGGATTCCATGTTTCGGGATCATGCTGTGGAGCGGGCAGATAGCCCGACGCCTCACGACTCAAAGAATACCAGCAAACACGGCAAAGGCGAGGCGGTTCGAAAAAACGTGAAGTGGACCGTTATAGTTCCATCCTGCATACCCTTTAGAAGGCAGCAGGCCCTTTAGAAGGTAGCGGGGTCCGCATTCGCCCCGCAGACCAGCACGGCGAGCCGTTCGCCCTGCGCCGGCGCATAGCGGCCCGACAGGATTGCGGCAAAGGCGGCCGCACCTCCCGGCTCGGAGATGATGCGGGTTCGGTTCCACAGCGCCTTCTGCGCGGCGACGATGTCGTCGTCGCCGACCAGGATCGAGCGTTCGACATAGGCCTCGGCGATCGGGAACATCATTTCGCCGACGCGCTTTGGCGCCAGCGAATCGGCGGCGATGCCCTCGGCCGGCGCATCGACGGGGTGTCCGGCCTCGAAGGCGCGATGCAGCGTCGGCGCTCCTTCCGGCTCGACGGCGATGATACGGCTGCGGCCGGCGAACCAGGCAGCGATGCCGCCGATCAGACCGCCGCCGCCGACAGCGACCAGCAGCGTGTCGATCCGAGGCAAATCGGCCTCGATTTCGAGCCCAAGCGTGCCCTGGCCGACGAGCGTTTCCTCCTGGTTGAAGGCATGAATCTGCAAAGCGCCGGTCTCCTCGGCGAACCGTTCGCTGGCGGCCAGCGCTTCGGCATAGCGGGCGCCGCCGACGATCAGCTCGGCGCCATAGGAGCGGATCCGTTCCAGCTTGGCCGCCGGGCTCACTTCGGGAACGAAGATGGTCGCCTTGTGGCCAAGCCGCATGGCGGCATAGGCGACGGCCGCGCCATGGTTGCCGCCCGATGCTGCGACGACACCGGCCTTTGGGACCGCACGCTCCAGCAGGTTGGTGAAGGCGCCGCGCGCCTTGAACGAGCCGGAATGCTGCAGGCATTCGAGCTTCAGGTCGACGGCCAACGGCGGCCGATCGAAGTCGGCCATGTCGACGCGCAGCACCGGCGTGTGCCTGATATAGGGGCGGATGCGCGGTTCCATCGCGGCAATGCGCTCGCGTGTGACGGTGATGCCGTTCGTCATGATTGCTCCCTGTGACGGGTCGGTGTGTTTCCGGCGCTTCTATGCAAGCCAGTCGGGCATCGAATCCAGTCCGATCAGGTCGTCATAGGTCAGGCGTGGGCGCACGACGTGGAACCGGTCGCCGTCGACCAGCACCTCCGGAACCAGCAGACGGGTGTTGTAGGTGCCGGCCTGCACCGCGCCATAGGCGCCCGCGGTGGAGACGGCAATCAGGTCGCCGGCCTTCAGCCTGGGCAGATCGCGGTCCAGGCCGATATAATCGCCGGTCTCGCAGACCGGGCCGACGACGTCGACCATCATGCGCGGCGTGTCCGCCGGCGGCTGCACGACCGGACGGATATCGTGGAAGGCATCGTAGAGCGTCGGCCGGATGAGATCGTTCATGGCGGCGTCGACGACGAGGAAGTTCTTGGCGTCGCCTTCTTTTACGAAGATCACTTCCGAGACGAGGATACCGGCATTGCCTACGATCAGCCGGCCCGGCTCGAACATCACCTTCAGCCCGAGCTTGGTGACATGCTTCCTGACGATCTGGGCATAGGCATCGGGCAGCGGCGGCGGGTTGTTGTCGACGCGATAGGGGATGCCGAGGCCGCCGCCGAGGTCGATATGCTCGATGGCATGGCCGTCCGCCCGCAGCGCGCCGACCAGATCGACAAGCAGGGCGAAGGCGTCGTCGAAGGGCTGCAGCTCCGTGATCTGGCTGCCGATATGGGTGTCGATGCCGGTGATCCTGATGCCGGGAAGCGTTGCCGCGCGGGCATAGACCTGCCGCGCCCGCTGCCACGGGATGCCGAATTTGTTCTCGGCCTTGCCGGTGGAGATCTTCTTGTGGGTCCTGGCGTCGACATCGGGATTGATGCGCAGCGAGATCGGCGCCACCTTGCCAAGGGCAACGGCTCGCGCCGACAACAGCTCAAGTTCAGGCTCGGACTCGACGTTGAAGCAGAGAATGCCGGCGGCAAGGGCAAAGTCCATTTCGCGCGCAGTCTTGCCGACGCCCGAAAACAGGATCTTGCCGGCCGGAATGCCGGCGGCCAGCGCCCGGCGCAATTCACCTTCCGAAACCACGTCGGCGCCGGCGCCGAGCTTCGCCAGCGTCCGCAGGACGGCCTGGTTGGAATTGGCCTTCATGGCGTAGCAGACCAGCGTGTCGAGCCCGGCAAAGGACTGGGCAAACACCCGGTAGTGCCTGGTCAGGGTGGCCGTCGAGTAGCAGTAGAATGGCGTGCCGACCTGTGCGGCGATATCTGGTATCGCCACGTCCTCGGCATGGAGCACGCCGTCGCGGTAGTCGAAATGGTTCACGGGAGTGATTCCGGAAGTTGCGGCAAGATGAGATCGGGTTGGAAGGCCCCGCTCTCGTCGGCCTAGATCAGCGGGTCGAGGATGAACTTCTTGTCCTTGACCGGTTTTTCTGGCTCCGGCGGCACGGGCTGATGGGCCTTCGAGGCATCCTTGCGCGCCTGCACGGCCGCCTCATAGGGCGTGTCGAGACCGCCCCTCCTGCCGCAGGCCGAGACGGCCGCGATCGCCACCAGCAGCGTCAGCGTCACCAAAATCCTGCTTCCGGTCATCGATCCATCCGTCCGAAACGTTTGTCAGCCGCCGCTTTTAGCCGAGTTCTCGGCGCATTGCACCCCGAGATATTGCTCGTCGCAATATCTGGCGCAACGTCCGGATATTGCTGGTCGCATGTCCGGGATATTGCTGGCGCAACATCCGGCATTACGCTTTCGCCAGTCGCTTTTTCCAGGCGCGGATCTGCTTCCTCACTTCCGACGGCGCGGTGCCGCCGAAACTGGTGCGGCTCTTGACCGAGTTCTGCACCGCCAGCACTGAGAATATGTCGGCCGTGATGCCGGGATCGATCGACTGCAGATCCTCCAGCGAAAGCTTCTCCAGCCCCACCTTCTTGTCTTCGGCCAGCGCCACCGCCCGGCCGGTGACATGATGCGCCTCTCGGAACGGCAGGCCGAGCGTGCGCACCAGCCAGTCGGCAAGGTCGGTTGCTGTCGCGTGGCCGGAGCCGGCGGCCTTCTTCATCGCGGCTGCGTTGACCGTCATGTCCGAGACCATGCCGGTCATCGCCGCCAGCATCAGGTCGAGCGTCTCGGCGGCGTCGAATACCGATTCCTTATCTTCCTGCATGTCCTTGCCATAGGTCAAAGGCATGCCCTTCATCACCGTCAGCAGGCCGACCAGATGGCCGGTGACGCGGCCGGTCTTGCCGCGCACCAGTTCGGCGGCATCGGGATTCTTCTTCTGCGGCATGATCGACGAGCCGGTGGAAAACGAGTCCGACAGCCTGACGAAGCCGAATTGCGGCGTCGACCAGATGATGATCTCTTCGGCCAGCCGCGACAGATGCGTGGCGCAGATCGCGGCCATGGCAAGGAACTCGAGCGCGAAATCGCGATCCGAGACGCTGTCGAGCGAATTGCGCATCGGCTCGCGGAAGCCGAGCCCCTTGGCGGTCCGGTGGCGGTCGATCGGGAAGCTGGTGCCGGCAAGTGCGGCGGCACCGAGCGGGCTTTCGTCCATGCGTTCGATCGCATCGCGGACACGCGACAGGTCGCGCGAAAACATCTCGACATAGGCCATGCAGTGATGGCCGAAGGTCACCGGCTGGGCCGCCTGCATATGGGTGAAGCCCGGCATCACGGTCGCCGCATGCTCCTCGGCCCGCTCCAGCAGCGCCTCAATCAACCCCTTCAACGCCTCGGCGACGCGAAAGCACTCCTCCTTGACCCAGAGCCGCAAATCGACCGCGACCTGATCGTTGCGCGAGCGGGCGGTGTGCAGGCGGCCGGCCGCCGGGCCGATCAGATCGGCAAGGCGCGCCTCGATGTTCATGTGGATGTCTTCGAGCCGCGTCGAGAACTCGAAGCTGCCGGCCTCGATCTCTCTCAGGATCGTGTTCAGCCCGTCAGCGATTTTTTCTTGATCGGCCGCCGAAATAATGCCCGTTTGCGCCAGCATCTCGCTATGGGCGATCGAGCCTTTGATGTCCTGCGCATAGAGTTTGCGGTCGAAGGAGATAGACGCGTTGATCGCTTCCATGATGGCGGCCGGACCCGAGGCAAAACGTCCGCCCCACATCTGGTTGCTGGTTTTCTTATCGCTCATGGCTATAACCCGTGCTTCGGAGCAGTTTTGAGAAAATGGCAGACGGTAGTAGATTCTTCCCGGCCCCGCGCCTGATCCTCGCCGCCTTGGTGGCGGGCGCGCTGGCGGGCGCGGGCGCGGGATATGTCAGCGAGAGCCGG
>NZ_RZPF01000442.1:0-5569 GCF_004022735.1 Mesorhizobium sp. M7A.F.Ca.AU.001.01.1.1 | reverse complement strand
CGCCGTCCACCCCAGCTTGGAATTCCTGGTACGGCCATGGCTTTGGCCGACGCTGCCGGATTTTCTAAAGATGGCCGCCTGCGGCTTCGTCGCCTCCGCCGGCATGATCCTGCTGTCGCAGGCTTACCGGATGGCGCCGGCCAACCGCGTTGCCACCTTCGAATATACCGGCATCCTGTGGTCGCCGCTGTGGGGTTTCCTGTTCTTCGCCGAGGTGCCGCGGTCGACGACCGTGATCGGTGCCGCCTTGATCATCGGCGCCGGCCTGCTGGCGCTCAGCACCGAACGGCGCAAGAGTACTCCACCTGTGCTCGCTGCCGCCGACCCAGCCTGATCAGGCGAAGCAGATCAGCGCCCGTTCGACGCGCGAGCGGATTTCAGCCAGCGTGAAAGGCTTCTGCACGACATCGAGGATGATGCCGTTCAATTCCTCGGCGCGCTCGCGCTGGTCGGCATAGCCGGTCATCAGCACGATCTTGATGGCGGGAAACAATGTCGCCGCCGCTATCGCCATCTCGATGCCGTCCATCTCCGGCATGCGGATATCGGAGACGACGAGATCATAGCCGCCACGCGCGGCCTGGATCAGCGCAAGCCCCTGCGCGCCATCCGCCGCGATATCGATTGTGTGCCCGGCGCGTTCAAGCGCGCGGGCGGCCAGGGTGCGGACGGACTCATCGTCCTCGACGATCAGAAGCTTTGCCATGGCCGGCATATTTGGCCGCCAAAAGTTGACTTTTCCTGAAAGCGCTGAGGATCAGCAAACCTTTTTGCTGCCGCTCAGGCATCCCCTTTGACGACACCGACAAAGGGCAACTCGCGAAAGGCATGGGCTACATCCATGCCGTAGCCGACGACGAAATAGTCGGGGCAGTCGAAGCCGACATAATCGGCATTGAGTTCGGTCTGGCGGCGCATGCGCTTGTCGAGCAGCACGGCGATCGAACAGCTCTTGGCGCCCCGCGACAGCATCAGCTCGCGGGTGAAGCTCAGCGTCTTGCCCGATTCGAGAATGTCGTCGATCAGCAGCACGTCGCGGCCAGCGACCTCATTGTCGATGTCGCGCAGCACCCTCACCTCGCCGCTGCTGGTGCCGGCGCCATAGCTGGAGATGAAGATGAATTCGACCTCCGGCGACAGGCCGACATCGTGCATGGCGCGGATGAGATCTGCGGCGAAGATGAACGACCCCTTCAGCACCGAGATCACCAGGAGGTCATGGTAGTCGTGTCCGGCAATCTCCTTGGCGAGTTCGAGATTGCGCCGCGCGATCGCCGATGCAGAAAACAGGACTTCGATGTCCTTGCCGCGTACAATTGGCATTTTTCGCCCCGCTGATTTCTTGCCTAAACGCGTTCACGCCCAGCACGTGTTGAGATTCAGGTCAGGCTGAGTCGAAAACGGTGGTTTCCGAGAACCGGAGCGGAGCGTACTGAAGTACGTGAGCACCGGAAGCGCAGGAAACCGCCGTTTGCGGCCAGTCTCACCTGAATATCAGCACACGCTATTCGGCGAAGGTGACCGATACAGTTCTTACACCGTTTCTAGGCACGTCGAGCCGGCTGGCAAAGCCGAATCTTTCGCCAGAGGCCAGCGAACGGCCGGATGTCCCCAACGTATAGCGGGTGATGTGCCCGTCATTGCCGGTCACCCGGATTTCAAGCGGCGGCAGCTGCGCCGGTTTGGCGCCGTCATTGGCGGCCTCGCCATCGACGAACAGCGCAGGGTTCGGTCCGGAAGCATCGACGCGTGACGTGACGCCCGAAATGCTGAGCGCCGACGCTTGCGCGCTGGACAGGAACGGCACCTGGCGCACCAGCGCGTGCCCGCCGGAAACCCAGAAGGCGGCCAAGGCAGCGCCGATGCCGGCGATCCAGAAGATCGGCCCGCCGCGCGAGGCTGGCGGCCGCTCCGGCGGGGCTTCGGGCTTGCGCAGCATGTCCATGCCCTCGATGGGTGGCATCACGATCGCACGCGGCAGCGGCGAAACGCTTTCCACGGCAGGTGCAGGGCGCGGCATCACCACGTAATCGGCATCGACGATGTCGGCGGCCGAACCGCGCATGAACCGGTCCGCCGCGGCAATTGCCGTCGGATCGGTCATGATTTCGCCGGAAACCGGGCGCGCGGTTCGATCGTCAGCCATCATGGCCCCAGCATTGCAGCACGTGTTCGCTTTTCGTTTCTTTTGCGTAAACACAAATGGTTAACGCTTCCCCACCGGAGCCCTCGTGACGAGTCGAAAGAGCCTAGGAATTAACCGCCGGTTAACCATGCCGGCCGATGGTCTTTACCCAGAACAGGCCGGCTCACTGCCGTGCCGAATTTCAGGTCGTCGAAATTGATTCGCTTCGAAAATGTCGGCCTCCGCTATGGCATGGGTCCGGAAATCCTCCGCGACATCTCCCTGCACATTCCGGAGCGCTCCTTCCAGTTCCTCAGCGGGCCTTCGGGCGCCGGCAAGACGACCTTGCTGCGCCTGCTGTTCATGTCGCTGAAGCCGACGCGCGGGCTGATCACCATCTTCGGCAAGGATCGCTCCCGCATTTCCCGCACCGAGCTGCCGCATCTCAGACGCCGGATCGGCGTGGTGTTCCAGGATTTTCGGCTGCTCGACCACATGACCACCTATGAGAACGTCGCGCTGCCGCTGCGCGTGCGCGGGCGCGAGGAGGCGAGCTACCGCACCGATGTCACCGAGCTGTTGAAGTGGGTCGGGCTGGGCGAACGCATGCATGTGCTGCCGCCGGTTCTGTCCGGTGGCGAGAAGCAGCGCGCCGCGATCGCGCGGGCGCTGATCGAGCAGCCGGAAATCCTGCTCGCCGACGAACCGACCGGCAATGTCGATCCGCCGCTGGCGCGACGCCTGCTGCGGCTGTTCATCGAACTCAACCGTCTCGGCACCGCCGTGGTGATCGCCACCCACGATCTCGGCTTGATGGAGCAGGTCGACGCGCGCCGCATGATCCTGGCCGGGGGAAGGCTGGACATCTATGACTGAACTGTCCGCCGAACATTTTGTGGAAAGGGAGCAGGACGCCGAGGCGACCGAAGCAAAGCCGCGCGCCCAGCGCAGGATGGCGCCGATCGTGCCGGCGCAGAACATCGCCGGCCGGGCGCTGGTGCTGGTCATCGCCATCATGACCTTCCTGTCCTGCCTGACTTTCGGCGCGGTGACGCTGGTGCGCGACACAGCGTCCGTCTGGGAGAACCAGATTTCACGTGAGGCAACGATCCAGATCAAGCCGGTCGACGGCCTCGACATGGAAGCAGCCCTTACCCAGGCCTCGCAGATCGCCGGCGAATTCCCCGGCGTCAAGGCGACCCGGATCATCGACCGCGAGGCGACCGCGCGGCTCCTTGAGCCCTGGCTGGGCTCGGGCCTCAACATCGACGAATTGCCGGTGCCGCGACTGATCATCGTCACCATCGACGAGAACAGCCCGCCCGATTTCGCCGCCATACGCGCCGCGATCACCCCGAAACTGCCGAGCGCATCGCTCGACGATCACCGCACCTGGGTCGACCGGCTGGTGGCGATGGCCCGCACCACGGTGACCATCGGCATCGCCGTGCTGGCGCTGATGCTGTCGGCGACGGTGCTGACGGTGGTGTTCGCGACGCGCGGCGCCATGGCCGGCAACGGTCACATCATCGAAGTCCTGCATTTCGTCGGCGCCGAGGCACGCTTTATCGCGCGCGAATTCCGCCGGCATTTCCTGGTCACCGGCATGAAGGGAGCGGCGGCCGGCGGTGCCGCCGCAGTGCTCGTGTTCATCGTCTTTTCCTGGTGGTCGTCGCGCAATATGGCGACGCCGCAGGCCGACCAGGCGACCGCCCTGTTCGGCAATTTCGCCATCGGTTCGGCAGGCTATCTCGGTGTCGTCTTGATGGTGCTGGTGATCGGCGGACTGACGGCGGCAACCTCGCACGCCACCGTCGTTGCCTATCTCAGCGACATCGATGTCCGCCAACCGGATGCAGGCTAATTCATGTCGCCCAAAAGTGGGAACCGGTTTTGGGACAACGACATGGATAAAACAGGGTGATCACGAATAGAGAATTCGCGTAACGCAAAGTGCGTCTTTTACCTACCCAAGGCCGCATTTCAGGATTAACCATATGGCGATGGACGCGCGGGATTCGACCGGTACGGCTGGGCAGATGCCAGTGGTGGTTGCACGTTCGCATGACCGCCGCGCTGTGAGCCGTCTAAGAGCCACGCTGCGCCTGTCCGCCCTCTCCGTCCTCATCCTTGCAACTTTGTTTGCCGGCGGTTTCGGTTGGTTCGCCAACAAGGTCAGTCACCTGACGACGCCCGCCAATCCGGCCAGGGCAGACGCGATCATCGTCTTGACCGGCGGCCAGTCCCGCCTCGATGCCGCGATGGATCTGCTGGCGTCCGGCAAGGGCGAACGGCTGCTGATCAGCGGCGTGCATCCTTCGGCCAGCCGTCGCCAGCTGCAGGCGGCAACCGGCGGCGACAAGAATCTGTTCTCCTGTTGCGTCGACATCGACCGCGCCGCGCTCGACACGATCGGCAATGCCGAGGAAAGCGCCAAATGGGTCGAGAGCCACGCCTATGGCACGGTGATCCTCGTCACCAACAATTATCATATGCCGCGCAGCCTGCTGGAAATGGGCAGGCTGCTGCATGGCGCCAAGCTCGAGCCCTATCCGGTGGTCAATTCCAACCTCGACAATGGCGGCTGGCTGACCAAGCCGCGGGCATTGCGCGTGCTGTTCACCGAATACAACAAATATCTGCTTGCGCTGGCGCGCGGCATCGTGCCTGTCAAGCCGACGCCCAACGGCATCGCGCTGGCCGAAACCGCGGCCGGCGGCTGATTATTCCCCTGCGGCCGCGCCCGAATTTCCCCTGAGCCGTGCGATCTCCTGCTCAAGGCGTTCGATACGCTTGTCCCGCTCGCCGAGTGCCGCCGCGACGTCGGCTGCCTCGAACCGTTGTGGAATATGCTGCGGGCAATTGGCATCCCAGGCCGAGACCGTGAACAGGACGACCTGCTCGGCGCGCGCTCTGTAGCCTTGCGGCATCAGCTTCGCCATCAGTTCGGCATCGTTCTCGACGACGCGCGCGGTGCCCCAGAGCTTGATGCGCTGGCGGTGCATATAGTCGATCAGGAACAGGAACGCCCTTGGATTGTCGGCCAGATTGCCCTGCGTGATGAACTGCCGGTTGCCGGAAAAATCCGCGAAGCCGATCGTATGTTCATCCAGCACCTTGACGAAGCCGGCCGGCCCGCCGCGATGCTGGACATAGGGCTGCCCCTCGCGGTTGGCGGTCGACAGGAAGACGCTGGTCTGCATTTCGATGAAGGCGGCAAGGTCCGGGGTGATGCCGGCCTGCCAGCCGCCACGCTCCTCGACGCGGGCGTAGGACTGACGTGAGCCCTTGCGGGCCTGGATCGCCTTGACGGTCGGCGTGAAGGCGACGTCGCTGGTGAAAGCATGCGCGTTCATCGAAAGCTTCCTTGCGGCAAGATGCTAAAGTCCGAGCTCCGACAGTGTCGGGTGGTCGTCCGGCCGCCGGCCGAGCGGCCAGTGATAC
>NZ_RZPF01000441.1:0-5580 GCF_004022735.1 Mesorhizobium sp. M7A.F.Ca.AU.001.01.1.1 | reverse complement strand
ATGCCATCCGTTATGGCGTCGGCATCGGCAAGGACGGTTTCCGCTGGTCCGGCCTGCCATTTCACCAGTTCAGGCTTGCGGGCGATCATCTCCGGCGGCGGCCTCACCAATCCGCTCGGCGCGCGTGCCCTCTACATCTACCAGGACGGCAAGGACACCGGCTATCGCATCCACGGTTCGCCCGAATGGTGGAGCATCGGGCAAGCGATGTCGTCGGGCTGCGTGCGCCTGATCAACCAGGACATCATCGACCTCTACAGCCGCGTCTCCAAGAAAAATCCGGTCGTCGTCGTCTGACGCTTATGCGGCGTGTTGGCGCCGCTCGAAACTCCCGTTGCGCGATGCGACAAGACAGGCCAAGGTGCCTTGAAAACCATCGCGCCGGGAGAAATCAAGCATGGCTGGAACGTTTGTCATCGCGCAGGGCGGCGGCCCAACCGCCGTCATCAACCAGACGGTTGTCGGGGCGACGCTGGAGATCCGCAAGCGGCATCCCGGTGCCAAGGTGCTGGGCTCGATCCATGGCGTGCGCGGCATCCGTGACGGCAATTATGTCGACCTTTCCGCCATTCCGGAAGACCGCCTGCGGCTGATTGCCGGCACGCCGAGCGCCGCCCTCGGCTCGACGCGCGACAAGCCCGACGCCGCCTATTGCGATGTCATCCTCAACGGCCTGAAGAAGGCCGGCGCCGACGCCTTCATCTATATCGGCGGCAACGACACGTCGGGTACCCAGCAGATCCTGACCGACGCCGCCGGCGGCTCAATTGCCTTTGTTCATGCGCCAAAAACCATCGACAATGATCTCGAGGAAAACGACCACACGCCGGGCTTTATTTCGGCGGCCGAGTTCGTCGCCGGCGCCTTCCTGTCCGTCGATCTCGATTTTCGCGCGCTGCCCGGCATCTATGTCGGCATCGTCATGGGCCGGCATGCGGGCTTCCTGACCGCGGCTGCCGCTGCCTGGCAGCTCGACCCCGACAGCGGCCCTCATCTCGTCTACGTGCCCGAGCGGCCGTTCTCGGCCGCTGGCTTCATCGACGACGTGCGTGCCACGCTCGATCGCCACAAGCGCTGCATCGTCGCCGTTTCGGAAGGCGTCAGCACCGCCGACGGCAAGGCATTGGTCGAAAGCCTGGTGCCGCCGGACAAGCTTGAGCGCGACGCGCATGGCAACGTCAAGCTGTCGGGCAGCGACCTGCCGGCCGCACTCGAGCGCGCGTTGGCGGAAGGCCTGCCCGGCAAGCGTGCCCGCGTCGACGCGCTCGGCTACATGCCGCGCGGCTATATCGGCGCCATCAGCGCGGTCGACGCGCAGGAGGCTTTCGATGCCGGCGCTTTCGCGGTCACCGTCGCCGAACAGGGCGGCGGCTCGGTGGCGCTGCAATATGACGGCACCAGAACGGTGCTGAAGAAAGTGCCGCTCAAGAACGTCGCCGGCAAGACCCGCCACATGCCTGACGATTTCATGAAGCCCGACGTCAATCAGCTGTCGGATGCCGGCATGGCCTATCTCAAGCGGCTGGTGCCGGAAAAGTACAAGGTCGGGAAGCCCTTCGTCTGATGCCGGGCTCACACCTGATGCCCGGCTCACTTCGTATGCCGGACTCACACTTGATGCCGAGCTGGTTCAGCAGGAGCGTGGTCGACGGCAAGACGACGATGCTGACCGAGCCCTTCGTGCATGCCTATGTTCGGGCCAATATCTGGCATCTGCGCGGTCGCGATGCCGACCTGCTCGTCGACACCGGTATGGGCATCTGTCCGCTGGCGCCGCAGATCGAGACGCCGCAGGGCAAGCCGTTGCTGGTCGTTGCCACCCACATCCATCTCGACCACGTCGGCTCGCTGCATGAATTCCCGTTGCGGGCCGGGCCAAGAATGAGCGCGGCTCGGTTCGAGACCATGGATGAGGCCGCGACTTACGCCTACATGTTCCACGACCTCGAGGGTGCCGTCTCGAAACTGCCGGCGTCCGGATGGAAGTCGGCCGACTACAGGATCCCGCCCGCGCCGTTGACGCGAACCCTGGACGAGGGCGATGTCGTCGATCTTGGCGACCGGCAATTTCGCGTGCTGCATTTGCCGGGCCATTCACCGGATTCGATCGCGCTGTTCGACGAGGCCGACGGACTGTTCTTCAGCGGCGATGCCATCTACGACGCCATGCTGATAGACGACCTGCCGGATTCCGACCGGGCCGCCTATATCAGTACGATGCGGCGCCTGCTCGACCTGCCGATCCGTATCGGTCATGGAGGACACGGACCGAGCTTCGACGGCAAGCGCATGCGCGAGATTGCTACGGCCTATCTCGGACGAATCGCCGGTGGCTGAGGCTCCAGCGAGGCAGCAAGGCGCGACCCGACGACTTTGTGACCCTGCCGCCGTGCGGATATTAAATCTTCGTAAGGTCGCCCGAAAACCCTAAATCGGGCCAATCCGCGCCCTAGATGCAAGGCCGTCGATCCGGTTGGCTGCCATGTAGGCGAGACGGGCAATTGCAACCTCGACACGCCGATGACCGATTTCCCGCATGGGAGGCCACGGCGCTGGATCAACTCTCGCCCGGACAAACGACCATGTCAGATATCCTTCGTAGGCATCGCGTCGCGGCCTTGCTGGGCGCTGCGCTGATCATATCCCCCTTCGTCATGTCTTTCGCCCAAAGCGCGGGCAACACCGTTCCGACGACCCAGACACCTGTTGCCGGCATCACTGCGCCCAATGGCTCGTTCGCACCCATCGTTGCCGCCGACAAGCCGGCGGTGGTGACGGTCACCACGGTCATGAAGGCACAGCCTGAAACGATGAGCGATGCCTCTCCTTTCGACGGCGGCTCGCCTTTCGACGACTATTTCCGCCAGTTCTTCGGTGACCAGGGCATGCCGACGCCCAAGACGCCGCCGCAACAGCAACCGCAGCGCGCCGAGGCGCTGGGTTCCGGCTTCATCGTCGCCTCCGACGGCACCATCGTCACCAACAATCACGTCATCGATGGGGCCTCTTCGATCAAGGTGACGCTCGACGACGGCACCGAACTTCCGGCCAAGCTCATCGGCCGCGATGCCAAGAACGATCTCGCCGTGCTGAAGATCAAGTCGGACAAACCCCTGCCGACCGTCAAATGGGGCGATTCCGACAAGCTTATGCCAGGCGACCAGGTGCTGGCCTTCGGCAACCCGTTCGGCATCGGCACCACCGTCACGGCAGGTATCGTCTCGGCGCGCGGCCGTGACCTGCATAGCGGGCCGTTCGACGATTTCATCCAGATCGACGCGCCGATCAACCACGGCAATTCCGGCGGCCCGCTGGTGGATGTCGCGGGCAATGTCGTCGGCATCAACACGGCGATCTATTCGCCCAATGGCGGCAGCGTCGGCGTCGGCTTTGCCATTCCGTCGGACCAGGCCCAGAAGGTGGTGGCCAAGCTGATGAAGGGCGGCTCCATCCAGTACGGCTATCTCGGCGTTCAGATCCAGGAGGTGACACCGGATGTCGCGAGCGCCATCGGGCTCGACCATCCCGGCGGCGCGCTGGTTTCAGAGGTCAATGACGGCTCGCCGGCGGCCAAGGCCGGCATCGAGACGGGCGACGTCATCACCAGCTTTGCCGGGCAGGACGTGAAGGACCCCAAGGACCTGTCGCGGGCGGTCGCCGATGTCGCGCCGGGCGCCATGGAAACGGTCGACGTCTGGCGCAAAGGCAAGCCGATGCGGATTTCCGTCGATGTCGGCCAGAACAGCGCCGATGCGAAGACCGCGTCGCTGGATGACGGGTCCGACACGCCCAGCGCCGGGCGCGCTCCGGCGATAGGGCTCGGCTTGATGGATATAACGCCCGACATTCGCCAGCAGATGAACCTAGCCGGCAAGCAGCACGGCGCGGTGGTTGCCAGCGTCAATCCCGACAAAGCCGCCGCCGCTTCCGGAATACAGGCCGGCGACATCATCGTTGCCGTCAATCAGGTGCCGGTTAAGAACGCCAGGCAGGTAACCCAGGCAATCGCGCAAGCCGGCAAGTCTGGCCGCAAGTCGGTGCTGTTGCTGGTCGAGCGTGGCGACGCTCAGATCTACATCGCGGTGCCTTTTGCCAATGGCTGAGTAATGGCCTTGACGTGAACGGGACCGGCAGGGTTCGTCGGCGACGATCCCCTCCGGCCTCCGGCCGTCAAGATTTTGGTTGCCCGCCACGACATCTTCGAGAACATTGCATCAGGCTGATGTCGGCCCGATGCAGGAGATTGCCGCGATGGTCACCCGAGGTTTCTCTTCAGGACGGCGCCCGCCAACCGATGACGATGCCCGCATCCCGCCCGGCCAATATCTGGAACAGGGTTTTCCGGTGCTGTCGGCCGGTCCGACGCCGCGCGTGCGCACCGAGGATTGGTTTTTCACGCTGAAACATGGGCCACGGCCGATCAAGAAATGGAACTGGGCCGAGTTCAACGCGCTGCCGCTGACCAAGATGACGCGCGATATCCATTGCGTGACCGCATGGACCAAGTTCGACACGCCGTGGCAGGGCGTGCTGGTCGACGATATCCTTGCCGACGCGGGTGTGGAGCCGCCGACCGGCTTCACGCTGGCGCACGCGTTCGACGGTTACACCACCAATGTGCCGGTCAAGGATCTCACCGCCGGCAAGGCCATGGTCGCGCTGCTCTACGAAGGCAAGCCGATCACGCCGGATCATGGCGGCCCGGCAAGGCTGCTGGTGCCGCATCTCTATTTCTGGAAGTCGGCCAAATGGCTGAACGGCCTGCAATTCACCTCGCGCGACGAGCCCGGTTTCTGGGAATTGCGCGGCTACCATATCTATGGCGACCCATGGCGCGAGCAACGCTACACGAACGATCCATGAGCGATACGGCGGCAGTGCAGTCGCCCTGGCAAACAGCCGGCATCGTCCGCATCGAAAAGCGCACGCCGCGTGTCACCAGCTTCTTTTTTCAGCCGTCTCGGCCCTTCGCCTATCGCGCCGGGCAGCATGTCGACGTCAGGCTGACGGCGCCGGACGGCTATCAGGCGCGCCGCTCCTATTCCATCGCCTCCGCGCCCGAAACGAATGGCGCAATCGAACTGGCGATCGAAAAACTCGACGATGGCGAGGTTTCGCCCTTCTTCCACGAGGTCGCGGCAATTGGCGACGAAATCGAACTGCGCGGGCCGCTTGGCGGGCATTTCGTCTGGCCGAAGGATGAGAGTGGGCCGCTTGTGATGGTCGGCGGCGGTTCGGGCGTCGTGCCCTTGATGTCGATGATCCGCCACCGCGCCGCACGGAATTCAGCGGTGCCCGTCGTCCTGGTCTTTTCGGTCCGGGTCTGGGACGAAGTGATCTTTCGTGACGAGCTGATCGCCCTCGACGAGCGTCAGGACGGCTTCGAGCTGGTGCTGACACTGACCCGCGAAGCCGCACGCCGCCCGGCCGACTATGCGCGGCGGGTGGACGTCGTCGACCGTGAACAATCCGAGCCCTAAGCGGCGACCGGCTTCGGCCGGATTTGAAGCAGGGCAATCAAGAGCGACAAAAACCCCTTCAGCCACCTGAGCAGGAGGGAGAAGTTGTAGCCGGCGGCGG
>NZ_RZPF01000043.1:0-15800 GCF_004022735.1 Mesorhizobium sp. M7A.F.Ca.AU.001.01.1.1 | reverse complement strand
CTTCGAGGATGATCGAAGCGAACTTCTCTTTCGATGTGCCAGCCTGTCGATCCCGCCATAAACTCAATGTCGGCGACCTTATAATGATACGGGTCCGCGTCACCGTAAGTGGTTATGCCGCCTCTCGGATGTGAGATAGGCCGCCACAATGGCAGGCCATCATCACACACAAAAAAAGTCGCGAACAACCTACCGTCAGTCGCCATTGTCGGCCGAAGCTTCTCAAGGCAAGTTCGAATGAGGTTGATTGGCAGGTGCGTGAACAGCGACAAGGCCAAGGCGTAGTCGAACGTGGTACCCAATTTGCCAACGTCAAAATCACCGGTCACCAGCAGATTGGCCCGCGGCACTTTGTTGGCCAGTCCCAACGGCGCCAGTTCCCTGTCGTATCCGGCGTCCATGATGCTAGCATTTATGTCCGCGCCGAAATAATTACCCGCGTCAAGATAATTGGCGAAGTGGACCCCGCCCCGGAAACTGCCGCAGCCAAGGTCAATCAGCCTGTGACGGGGCTGCAGGCCATTATCGACCAGCAAGTCGAATTGCAAGCGGCCGATTTCATCCCACATTCCACCGATGATCTGGCGATGGTCGCCTGACTCCATCGCTCGGGCGATGGCGTCCGTGCGATGATAAGCGCTTGGAAGTCTTTGATCGTTGGTCATCGAACGGTGCCCCGAATGGATGCGGAACAAATTCAGGCGGCTGCAATCTTGCGAACTAGGGGCGTGTCCGAGGTCAAATCAGCGGGGGTCAACTTGAAGGTCATTCCCAGGCTGAAGAAGCCGTAGTCAATCTCATCCGGGGCCGGCATAACCTTGAAGATCACGGCATCAAGTATGCGATGAAGGTATTGTCTTTCAAAATTTGCATTCCCCATCGCTCCAACGTTGATGAAATAAACTCCGGCCCGTAGCAGGCACTTAAACTCAAAGTTGACCTGCACAGACTCGCCTACCCCTAAGCTCTTCAGCCGAAGATCCGGCACCCGATCAGTATTTCCCCCACACAGTTCCACACCGTAAGGGGATTTGAACAGGGTGCCAAACGCGAGATCGTCGACGTCCGTGGTTGCAGTGAAGGTATATTGCACCGCGTAGACACAGCCTTGGGTCAGCACGTTGACCATTTCCCCACCGGTGTTGACAATCCGCACGTCGGCAATGCGCCCACCAGTCTCTTCATAGGGCGTGATGGTCTGGCTGGTAAGCGCAGGGTCCCAAAAACCATCATCAACGATCTCCGACTGTTCGGGTCTCTGCGTCGGCAACTTCGTCGCTGGTGCATGATTGCCAATCACCGGCGGGCCGTCCGAATCGCTAGTGCCGGCAAGCGTCTTGATCTCTTCACGCACTTGTCTGGCCTCTTCGCCACGAAGATTGACAAGCCGCTGATATTGGCTGGCCACCCGCTTGGGTGTGCCCTCCAATATCTTCTCGCCGCCATCGATGAGAATTGCGCTGGTACACAATTGAATGATCGTCTGGGCGCCATGCGAGGTAAACAGGATAGTAGCTCCGGCGTCCTTGATCTGCTCGATGCGGGCCATGCATTTGCGCTGGAACGCCTCATCGCCCACCCCAAGCGCTTCGTCGACGACCAGGATGTCGGGATCGACATTGATCGCGGTAGCGAAGGCAAGTCGCATATACATGCCGGACGAATAGGTCTTGACGGGCTGATCGATGAAGTCGCCGATCTCCGCAAATCTTTCGATCTGCTCGAAACGCCAGGCCATCTCCTCCCGTGGGACGCCGAGAATGGAGGCATTGAGGTGGACATTCTCACGCCCGGTGAATTCGCGATTGAAGCCGGCACCGAGTTCAAGCAAGGCCGCGATCCGGCCGTTGACTTCAACCGTACCGCTGGTCGGTGGAAGCGTTCCGCAGATCACTTGCAGCAGCGTGGATTTTCCCGATCCATTACGGCCAATGATGCCAATCACTTGGCCGTGGCCGAGTTCGAAGGAGATGTCGTTGAGAGCCGCGAAGTCCTTGTAATAGCGGCGGGGTTGCATGCCCACTAAACGTTCCAATCGCGGCACGATCATCTGCTTGAAGCGGTCTTCCGGCCGCTCGAACATCGTGTATCGCTTGGTGACGTTGCGAACCTTGATCGCAAAGGGCCGGCTATCGCGCTCAGATGACATCGGCAAATCCCCCTCGTGTCTTCTCGAAGAACAGCCTGCCTAGCAGCGCGACGATCAAGGCAACGCAGAAATAGGCGGCCAGCGCCCACCATGAAGGCAGGGTATCCATGAGGACGACGGCACGGAAATTTTCGATCGGCACCGTCAGCGGGTTTAAAACCACCCAGGGCCGAAGCCATTCCGGCATCGATGTTCGGGGCGTGAACATGGGCGAGAGAAACATGGACGCCGTCAGAACCGGACCGATCATCTGGCTGATGTCGCGAAAATAGACCCCCAGAGAGGCCAAGACCCACGCAATTCCCTGCACCAGCAGGACGAAAGGAACAATCGTAAGGGGAGCGAGCAAGATATAGAGCGACAGGCTTCCGGTTATGATCAGGGTAAAGACCAGCAGCACGGCCAGACTGATTCCGAGTTGCACCATCGCGGAACCGGTGACCACCGCCGGCAGAATTTCGATCGGAAAGACGATCTTTTTCACGAAGGTCGCGTTGTTCAATATAGCCCCCGTCGATTTGGACAGAACCTCGGCATAGAAGTTGAAAAACATGAGGCCACAAAACAGGGCAAGCGCAAAGAATCCGACGGAGTGGTTCTGGTTGGCACCTGCGGCGGCCCATTTGACGCCGAACACGGAGCCAAACATCAGGGTGAAAACGGAAAGGGTGAGCAACGGCGTTAACAGCGCCCAACCAATCCCGAAAAACGAACCCTTGAACCTGCTGCTCACGTCCCTGCGAACAAGATTGGACAAGACCTGAAAATCGCGCTGACTAATCATCGGGTGGCCTTGTGTAGCTCTTTTATCGCCTGATCGATGTGGTCCATGGCCACTTCAACGTCAACCGTGGACTGCATGGCATAGGTCTTTGGCTGCCACGTTTCAGATGATCCATTAGAGTCACATAATATGACATTGTAGTCGAACTTCTTCAGGGCACAGATACGGCTGATCCATAATTCGACTACTCCGCCGCCGGCACCCCAGAAATTGATCCAGGCGTCGGGCATCAAGTCGAAAACCACCGTTCCCGCCTTCGACCATATCAGGTTGGCAAAGGCGGACCCATGCGCTCCGACGATAATTTCGGCATCTGTGAAAAGGTCGATCTGGTCCGAATAAGCCAGCACGGCCGGATCGATGACCTTGAAACCACGCTTGACCAGCGCAGCCTGAAGCGCGGCTTCGTTGGCTATCGTCCTACCGGAATTTGTGGTTTCGCTTGAACGCCCGAGATATATCCGTCTGGCACGATAGTCTTGAACCGCCGGGGGAAGCACGAGCGTTCGCGACATCAGATCGGCTGTTTCCGGATGCGGGAAGAACGTGGTGAACGTGGTCAGAGCATTGGAGACAATGGCCGAACGGAACTTGTAGACAGCGGTGCTGGCCGCGTCGAGGATAAGAAAATGGTGTGGAAGGAAGCCCCAGACCGACAGCATCCTGATCAACCATTTTGGCGCTTTCGTCGACAGGACAACACGCAACCGCTCAGCAATGATCTCATCACGAAACGCCAACAATTGTGGAACCATATCAAAGACCACATGGCCGAACGCTTGGGAGTAGTGCATGGGAATGATCACGTCCGCATCGATCTCGGTCGCTGTTTCAGCCTTCAGATGCGCGCCTGCATCGTCTTCCACCAAATATTCAAGCTCTGTCACTTGCGACCTGACATAGCGGTAGATGCGCATCGTTTCGGCGATGACCTGGTTGTTCCGGGTGACGAGAGCCACGGCGATCGGATGCGCCACACAATTGTGAAACCGACCGAACCGCAATGGCGCTGCCTCATAGG
This sequence comes from Mesorhizobium sp. M7A.F.Ca.AU.001.01.1.1, assembly GCF_004022735.1. Taxonomy (NCBI): domain Bacteria; kingdom Pseudomonadati; phylum Pseudomonadota; class Alphaproteobacteria; order Hyphomicrobiales; family Phyllobacteriaceae; genus Mesorhizobium; species Mesorhizobium sp. M7A.F.Ca.AU.001.01.1.1. Next base: position 11,846 of record NZ_RZPF01000043.1, on the reverse strand, counting down.
GAACCGTCTTCAGCATGCGAGCGAATTCGTCGCCATTGACCACGCCTTTCGCGACGTGCAGTCGCGGAGCTAGTTCAGCCTCGACGTTGCAGGGAGAGAACGCGGTCCAAATGCAATCCTCGTTCGAAGTGAGCATTTCTTGTTTGCTCGACGCCACCCTGCCAATGGATTCGAGCGAAACCTCCTGGACATCGTGCCCTTCCAACTGGTGACGACTAGAGGCCATCGCAACCTGGTCCGGGAGATCAGCGATTACTTTTTTTTTTTGCGCCGGCTCGGTTGCAGAGGACGGATTAACCACGCGTTTCGCGGCACGATAGGCAAAGCGGACGGCCTTGAACATCATTGGCCTGTCGTAAAGCCGGTGCGCCACCCTGAACTTCAGGGGCACCTTGATCGAACCGGGTTCAGGCATCGTCAGGACCGCCGGGCTCGTCGTCGTCAGCTTCGGCTGAGGTTGCTCAACCGCTTGGGCGTCCCGCGCCTTTTGAATGCTTCTCGCCGCAGTTTCCGTGATTTCGCGCTGCGGCTCAGGAGCGGTTTCATTCCCGGACTGCAAGCGGCTGGCTTCCTGCTTGAGCAAAGTCACCTTGCCATCGAGGTCAGCGACTTCCCGGATTTTTGCGGCACGGAGCTTTGCGATTTCGGCGTCCCTGGCTTCCTCGGGGATCGCCGCTAATTGCTGCCTGAGTTCGAACCGCACGCGTTCCGGCGCAACGTCGTAAATATCGTCAACCATCGACATGCCATTTTTCACGCGAAGCGTGGCCTCCAGGAACCCCCGGCCGTGTCTCCGGTCTGGTTCGAGATAGCATCCCTCGGCCCATTCGTTCCAAGCATTGATGAAGACCAGTTGATCGCCTTCCGCGCGATTGGCGCGCGTCAGCGAACTCGATCCCCGCAGCCAGCGCTCATAATTTGCAACGGTGGAGCCAAGAACGATCAATGAGCGATTCTTTACCCGGGCCGTATTGTCCCAATCGGGGAAAACGGTTCGATAGATCCGCTTGCGGCTATGGTCCCTCGATAGGAAATCGCGCGCAACGTTGGCATATTCGACCGGGTAGCCTTCGAATGGCTTATAGGTCGGCACGATCTCCTTCACACCATGGAATTTCATGTTGTGCGGCGGGAACTCGACGCCTGCGTCGAACTCATACTGCTCGTAGTCGTTATTGCCGTGAACGAGCGCGTTCACGATGTGAATTTCGCCGATACCCATCTTGCGGCAATGCTCCCGCCAGCGCTTACCTGCGGCCTTGGCGTCAGGAAGATGCTGCGGCCGGTAGACGACCAGCAACGGCTTGCCATCGACCCGCAGATAGCGGGGATCCTTGAAATAGGGAAAGAGGCTTTCGATGAAGCGCAACTCCCAATCCGGACCATAGGTCTGCGCGATTAGAACCTCGTGCTCGGCGGCGTCCCATCGGCGGGTCCAGTTTTCGTTCGCCCAGCACAGGCAGAAGCCCATGTCGATGCTCTTGTCGGTCAGGAAAGCATCGACCGGCTTCTCCATCAGCCGGTGGCCGTCGAACCAGTAGTAGTGAAAGCAGAAAGCGTCGATCCCGTGCTCCCTAGCGACCTCGGCCTGATCGCGGATGGTGTCCAGGACGCGAAGGTCGTAGTAGCCGAAATCGGTCGGATAGCGCGGTTGATTATGGCCATCGTAGAGCGGCTCCGCCTTCGCAACGTTGGTCCATTCGGTGAACCCTTTGCCCCACCATTCATCGTTCTCGGGGAACGGATGGAACTGCGGCAGATAGTAGGCAACATAACGCAGCGCCATTATCGCATGCTCAGGATCGACTTCACGATGCGACGGCCGGTCGGGCCGAGCATGCGGCCAACCATCGTTCTGAACGTCGGTCGCTGCTGTGGCGAATAGTGTGGCGGCGGGACAAACGGCAAATTCGAAACAGGCTTGCCGATTTTCGGGGGCGCGCGATCGAGCAGGACAAACTCATTCTTCGGCGAGTTCGCCAGTTCTGCCTTCACGACCGTCTGATAGATCTGCGAATAGGCGCCGAGTTCCAAAGCTGCCCGGACTTGTTCGGGCGTTTTCTTCCAGTTCTCGGCGAACTCTGTCATCTCGGGCGTCCGCACGACAAAGAGCGCGTCGACGATCTTCAGATTGGCTTGGCGGAAGAGGTGCTGAAGGTTCTTGGCGCCAAAGAAGCGGATATGTGTGCGATCGAGAAGGCCCCAGTCCCGGTAGTCGACATTGTCATCAAGCATCATCGCCATCATTGCGGCATGATTGGCGTTGGGGATCGACGAGACCACGCTGCCGCCAGGCCGCAGATAGCGGGTGACCTCCCTCAATGTCTCCCAGGGATTGACCAGATGCTCGAGCACATCCGCGATGACGACGGCATCGAAGCGTCGCTCACCGAAGACCTCGCCCCATCCTGGCGTGTTGAGATCGCCCTGGACCGCGTCGACGCAAAAGCTCTTCAGGATCGGAATGCAGTTCGGATCATATTCGAGCGCGGTAACCCGACAGCCGTTCAGAGCTATCAGTGGCTTGGCGATCGACCCCGGTCCGGCGCCGATTTCGAGGACATCCTTATCCCTGCCGACTAACCGCAACACATTTGCCGCAGCCGTGTCCGAATTCGGGTCGACATCGAAAACGTAGATATCTGCTGATGTCTTCTGTTTTGCGCTCACTTATCCGTGCCTCGTGTGTCTGCGCCAATCTTTCGGATCGGCAAAGCAAGCTTTGACAATGCTTTCGCAACTTTCCACGATTTGCTCTCGTGGATAAGCGTTAGCTCGCGCGCCGCTGCCTGAAGGCTTTCCGTCACGGCCGCCAATTGGCCTCTCAGGGCCGAAACGTCAAGGCCCTGCTTGTCGTACTGCTCGGTGAGCGATCCTAAATCCGCTTGGAGAGCTGACATCTGGCTGACATGCTTTGCGATTTCCTGTCTCGCATCTGTGAGTTGTGCCGAGCGCGTTGAGAGCTCGGCATTCAAGCTCGCGATCTCATCGATTCTCGTGGCCAACTCGCTTGACTTGGCGGCGATCTCCAATCGCAGTTGTTCTGCTTGGTCCCTCAGGGTCGAAACGTCCAGGCCCCGGCTGTCGTACTGCTCGGTGAGCGATCTCAAATCTGCCTGGAGAGCTGACATCTGGCTGACATACCTTGCGATTTCCTGTCTCGAATCTGCGAGTTGCGCCGAGCGCGTTGAGAGTTCGGCATTCAAGCTCGCAATCTCACCGATCCTTGTGGCCAACTCGGTGGCCAACTCGCTTGACTTCAGTCGCTCTGCTCTTATCTCACCCTCGACCGCCTGCCCTTCCATTGGGTTCTGGTCCTCAACCATCGCTACGATCTTTGATTTCAACGCATCGCGTTCCGCGCTAAGTTGATCGACTTGAGACATCAGCGCCCGGACATTGCCGACCAGTCTTAACTCTGTGGCGGCGTAATCGGTTGTCGGCGCGAGGCGCGCCTTGGTCTCACGCGCCAGCAATTCGGCAAACATGACTTGGCCAGCCGGCAGCCAACTGTCCTCAAATTCGTCATAGATTGCATCGAGTTCGGCGGTCGCTGCTGGCGAAGACGCGTCTTCCTCGAGGTCGAGCATGGCAACATAGGCTCGCTTGACCAGATCCGGCACGCCATCATTAGCCATGAGCAAGTCGACGCTCGCCAGATGGTGCTGGTGATCAGTCGACAGATAAGCTGCAATTTCTTTCTCGACAGAGCTAATCTTGCGCGGCCATTCGATCGAAAATCGTTCTGAGATCTTCTCCAGGGCAGGCCCGAAATCTCGAACCATCGACTCGTACGACAAGAAGACACGAGGTGAATTCCTAGTGCTTCTCTCGGAGGCCAGAACGTAGTTCAGCCAAACGAGGGAGGCGAATCCCAGATCCATTCCGTCGCGCTTTGCCAGCGATTTGGCGACCGACAGTGGATTGCGAGTGATCGTTACATAGTCAGTCTTGTACCTGAGCGATGTAAGCAGTTGCTGATAGATCGGCACAATGCGCGAAATCCGCGGCTCCTTGAGCACGATCGTTGGCATGCCGCCATATTCGCCATCGAGTAGGCGAGCGATCTCGTCGTGGTAGAATCTTAACCGGCTTGCCGACAGTTCCTCGACCCGGACCGGCCTCCAATCGTCCCACCGGCTACCAAGTTCGAGCAAGAGCTGCTCGTTCAGCAGGGCCAGATGCAATGGTTCCCAATAACCTGTCCGGTTGCTTTCGTCGGCGGGAATCAAGTTCTTTGGTGGAGCAACACCCAGCAGTTGAAGCACGCCGGCCAACGCGCTGGTGCCGGACCGATGCATGCCAAGAACCATCAAGCAGGTGCGCTCGCCCTGGCTTTCTCGCTTTAACTTCGAACTCTTCATTGTCGTCGCGGCAACAGCCATAATTGTATCCCATGGATGGGCAAGCCACAGAGCTGGCTTCTGCGATCATGAGCCTTGCCTGTACTCTACGCCGGTTTTGGAAGCTGCAACCGAGTCATTACGTCTCTGAAGGCCGTCCCAGTATGGAAATGGCCAGCGTGCCATCATGTCGCGACATGTTATGACTATAATGTGGCGCGCCCGCGCCCCACCTCTGGTAGCTTTGTCCTCTGCACGCACTCGACCCGCAAACTTGGCCTTCATAGCCATTTCGACCAGTTGCGTCGTAGCGAGGTCGAGAGCAGAGTCAATTGCGGCAAAACCGAAACAACGCTGACGCGGCGGCAGTGTCCAAATCGCAACGCACCGATCGGACTCCACCGATCCAGTAACAGGGCGTCAAGCTTACTCGTATTCACGCTCTTGTCCGAAAAAACCTCTGGCTATGCCCTCGCACCCGCAGTATGCGATACAGGACGGCGGGGGTCGGGGATGGCACGTGGGTAAGGTGATTGATCGCGAAGTATCTTCGTGTTCGCACTTCGCTGGTGTCGATGCCCTTGAGCCTGGAGTCTAGTGCCGTCCAATGAATTCCCATCTAGAAGCTGTGTTCGGGCTCAGGCCACAGATGCGGCGCGCCTTCATCATGGTCCAGGACGTGGTCATGGTCCTGGTCGCCGTGGCACTCAGCCTTATTCTTTCGCGGTCGAATCTTTCGTTCGAAGCGTTCTCCAACGAGGGTCTGGCGACATGGGCGGGCATCGTCGTCATCAGCCATTTGTTGTTCCGCTACAGTGGCCTTTACACCACTGTCTGGCGCTTCGCCTCGACGCCGGACTTTTTCAACATCCTGAAGAGCTGCGCGATTTTGACGTTCACTCTTTACATGGCGTCGCTGCTGCTGCGTTTTTACCGGCCGGTGGCGGGGCTCAACGAGCGTCAGTTCATCGTCTTCTTCCTCGTCTCCTTCACCATCATATCGGCACCCCGGCTGTTCTACCGCTTCCTGCGTGACGGCGCGAGCTGGGGGATTCTGAGCCGCAAGACCGACCAGCAGGCCAAGCGCGCTCTGTTTGTCGGCCGGCTCGGCGAGGCCGACCTGATCATTCGCTTCACGCGCACGGCGCAACCGGCGGACTATTCCATCGCAGGCATCATGGCCACCGAGCGCGGCGCACCGTTGGGCACGCGGATTCAAGGTGTTCCCGTGGTGGCGACAATGCCGCGCCTGATCGATGTCCTGGAAGACTATGCGACCGGCACCAAGAGCCTGGACTTGCTGATTTTCGGCAGCGGCGCCGAGCACGAAATCGAGGACTATTCGGAACTTGTGCGCATTGCCCGGCACGGGGACATAAATGTGGTGCAGTTCTCAGGCCTTTCGGAGTTGGAACAGCACGGAAAGCTGGTTCTCGACACCGTCGAGATGGAAACGATCCTGCGCCGGCCGACGGTCGCGTCCGATATCCAGCGTATCGGCGCCTTTGTCGGCGGCAAACGCGTTCTGGTGACCGGCGGTGCCGGTTCTATCGGTCAGACGCTGGTCAGGCGGTCGCTGGAACTCGGAGCCGAGGCGGTGCTGGTCGCCGACAACTCCGAGTTCGGCATTTTCCAGCTGAGCCAGTATGTTGACGAGAAGGACCACGACCGCCTCAAGGTCCGCATCGTCGATGTCGCGGACCGGCGCCAGATAACGCGTGTCGTCACGGAATTCCGGCCGGACATCATCTTTCATGCCGCGGCCCTCAAGCATGTTCCGCTGCTCGAGGAAAACTGGGATTCGGCCATCCAGACCAATATCTTCGGAACGCTCGTCTGTGCCGAGGTCGCCGCCAAGTGCGGGGTTGCGCAATTTGTCCTGATATCGAGCGACAAGGCGGTGGATCCCTCGTCAGTGCTCGGCATGACGAAGCGGGCCGCCGAACAGATCATCAGCGCCTTGCATGGCACGCCGGCAGGCGAGACAAGCGGGCGTCGCCCGGCCACCAAGTTCATTGCAGTGCGGTTCGGCAACGTCTTCGGCAGCAATGGTTCGGTGGCGACCATATTCCAGGCGCAGATCGAGGCCGGAGGGCCCGTCACCATCACCGACCGGCGCATGACACGCTATTTCATGACCGTGGCCGAAGCCGTCGATCTCGTCATCATGTCGGCGGCCGATGCCGCGTCGCGGCAGAGCGGAGACGATTATGCCGTCTATATGCTCGACATGGGCAAGCCGGTACCGATCCTTGAAGTGGCCGAAACGATGATCCGCTTGTCCGGAAAGAGCCCATACAAGGACGTCGCGATCCGGTTCACCGGCATAAGGCCGGGTGAAAAACTCCACGAAACGCTGCATGGCGAAGACGAGGAACTCGTCGAACTCGGCATCTCGAAGATTTTCGGCCTCAGCACGGACGTCGTGGAATGGTCGGATGTCCAGGTCGCGCTCACGGCGCTGCAGCAGTCGGCGAAAAACCAGGACAAGGCTGCCGCGCTCGCCGCATTGGCAGGTCTCGACCGCGCCAAGAAGGCCAGGGCAAGTGCACGTCAAGACGCGATTCCGAAGACGGCCGGGCAGGCGACCTAGAACAATTCCGGGAAAAGCGCACGGCGCTTACCTTTGGGAATTGCGCCAAATCAAAGAGATAGATCCAATCAGAATCAGAAAGCGATCTTGCTCGTGAGCAAAGATGATCTGCGCATCGCGGTCCTGATGGGCACGAAAGACGGCGCCGCCTTCATCGAGGAGCAGCTGCAGTCCCTGCTCGAGCAGTCGCACCCTCTGGTCGACCTGTGGATATCCGACGATGGCTCCGTCGATGGCACGACCGCCATCATCGAGGCATGGAAATCCCGCTGGCGGCCCAAGTGTCGAATGACGCTCGTCGAGGGGCCGCGGCAAGGCTTCGCCGCCAATTTCCGCTCCATGATCGTCGATCGACGCATCGAGGCGGACTGCTATGCCTTCTGCGACCAGGACGATATCTGGGAGCCCGACAGGCTGGAGAGCGCTATCGACTGGATGCGGACCCAGGATGCGAAAATCCCGCTGATGTTTTGTTCGCGAACCGCGACCATGACGGAAACAGGAAGCCTTGTCGGCCATTCGCCTTTGTTTGCCCGGCCGCCAACCTTTCGCAACGCGCTTGTGCAAAGCATCGCCGGCGGCAACACCATCCTGCTCAACGCAGCGGCACGCAACCTGCTGGCCAGGGCCTGCATGCGGACCGGGTTCGTCAGCCACGACTGGTGGGCCTATCTCATCGTGACCGCCGCCGGCGGCATCGTCCGCTACGATCCGCGGCCGCTGGTGCGCTACCGGCAGCATGCGGCAAACCTGGTCGGCGCCAACGTATCCTGGAAAGCAAGGGTGTCCCGGCTTGGCCGCCTGTTTAAGGGGGAATTCGCCGGCTGGACGGACCTCAACCTTGACGGTCTTGCCGTCAATCGCGACCTCCTGACCGAGGACGCGATGGTGTGCCTCGACCTTTTCACCCGCGGGCGCGACGGCGGCCTTTTCCGCCGCTTGGCAGGCTTGCGCCGAAGCGGCGTCTATCGGCAGACCGTTTCCGGAAACCTGGGGCTCTATCTCGCCTTCGTCCTGGGGCGCATCTGAACATTGCGACGGCTGCGTGGCGCGCTTGGTCAAGAGATCGGCTCATGCTACGTCGACCGGATTGACGGCATTGGCCTGCGGCATTGCCTCGGGACTTCGGCAGGGAGCACTATCGGCCGTTCATGAAGGCAGCCAAGCAAATCTTCGATCTTGCCGGTGCGGCTCTGCTGCTGGTGGCGACATCTCCTGTCTTGGCGCTCACCGTCCTTGCCGTTCGGGCATCGTCGCCGGGCCCGGCTATTTTTTCACAGGTGCGGGTCGGCCGTGACGGTCGGCTTTTCCGCTGCCACAAGTTGCGCACGATGTATGTCGGGACGCCGTCGCTACCCTCGCATGAGGCGCCGGCGGATTCCGTGACATCGGTTGGAAAGGTCTTGCGGAAGTTCAAGCTCGATGAGCTGCCGCAATTCTGGAACGTCTTGAAGGGGGAAATGAGCCTGGTCGGGCCGCGGCCCTGCCTGCCGACCCAGACGGAATTGATCGAGTGTCGCAGGCGGCTGGGGGTTTTGGCGGCGCTGCCGGGCATAACCGGCCTGGCCCAGATCAGGGGCATCGACATGTCTAACCCGGAGCTCTTGGCGCAAACGGATGCTGCCTACCTCCGCACCGCGTCGTTCTGGCTCGATCTTCGGATCCTGTTTGGAACGCTCTACCGCTGAGCAGACCATGAAAAGATCATGGTCAAGCAAGAAAGTCAGGATCTGCTGAGCCGCGCCAGCTCGGCCAGCCGCTCAAGCGTGCCGGCTTCGGGCGTCCACCCCTGCGATACCAGCAGGGCGGGGTCGCATATTTGTGTCGCGGTCAGGCTGTCCCAGAACGCCCGCCTGCCGAGTGCGGCCACCACCGGCCGTATCAGCCCGGCCGGCATCGCCATCAGGCGCACAGGCCGCCCCAAACCTCTGCGAAAGACGGCGATGACGGCGTCGAGGGCGACCGGCGGCACATCGGCGCCGACATAGATCGGGCGAAGCAGCCCGGAATGGCTGAGCAGGTGCGACACTGCTCGCACCGCGGCCTCGGAAGACATCAGCGAACGGATTCCGGTCAAGGCACCAGTCGGCAGCGGCAGCGGCGTATCGGCAAGGCGCATCAGCGTTGCCAGATTTCCCCTCATGCCACTTCCATAGACCGGAGGCAGGCGCAACACGGCGGCGTCGGAGCGGCCATGCGACGCATAGGCGTCCAAAACCGTGATCTCGCTTTCGCGCTTCGAGCGTCCATAGGCGCATTGTGGGGCAGGAAGCGTGTCCTCGTCGATCGTTGCGCTGACGTGCGCGCCGATCACCGCCCGGATCGAGGAGAGATGAATGAAACGTCCGCTTATCTGGGCCGCCGCTGCATGCGCCAGCCTTGCGCTCAGTTCCACATTGGCCGCCTGGTAATCGGCTTCGGTTGCATTTCCCCGATCATTGTTGAGGCCAGCGCAATGGACGACGTCAGTCATATGCCGGGTCAGTTCCAGGAAGGCGGCGGCCGGCGCATCGAAGCCGGGCATCGGCACAGTCTCGTTCTCCGAACCAAGCCTCTCGGGATGGCGGGAGGCGAGGCGAAGCTCGGCACCGGCTTCGCGTAAGTGGCGCACGACAAGACGCCCGATGAAACCTGTCGCGCCCGTGACCAGAACCTTCATGGCCTTGCCCGAGACAGGTCTTGCGTGACTGGTGCAAGTGCCGGTTCGTCCAGCAAAGGAACATGACGTCCGGAGGCGAGATATGTTCCGCTCACCAGGAAGACCATCAGCACCGAGTCCAGAATGTCATGGCCGACCAGGATGCCTGTCATTCCGGCCGTCAGATAGGTGATCACCACGACGACAATCATGGTGGCGCCGAACCGCTCGTTCGGATCGCTGCTGCTTCGCAAGACCCGGGCGGCATTTCCAGCGGCAACGATAAAGATCGCTGCCAGCGTCACGGCGCCCAGAATTCCTGCTTGCACCAAGGCGGTCAGGAAGCCGTTGTGGAAATGGTTGAAGCCTGTGTCCATCGCGAACTGCTCATGAAAGCCCTGTTTGATCAGAAGCTGGGTTGCACCCACACCGTGCCCGAACAGTGGCATGTCATGGAATGCTTTGAGGCCGATCTCCCAAAGCGCAACACGTATTCCCAACGAGGTGTCGTAGTTGCCGCTAGCTCCAAGCGCACCCCAATCGGAGCGCAAAAAGTCGACCCGCCCGGATATCGCCTGGAAGCTGGAAGCGGCGATCACGACGCCGACTGCCGCCAGCAGCAGCAGCAGGCGAACGGCATTCCTGCCCCTGAGCCTGTGCCGGTTGATCAACATGACGGCTATGCCGGCAATCAGCAGTGCCAGCCAGATGGTACGCGAGCCGGAATAGATGACGGCGATCGTCCCGGCCAGTGTCGCGTAGAAGAGGGGTGTCCGGGCTTGCTCAATACTGGACAAGGCGCCAGCCACACACGTCACCACGGCAAGGCAGACGACGGTTGCGAAGACGATCGGATTTCCGGCTCCCCCCTCCGCCCTGACGCCAATCCAATATTGCTGGATGACGGCCATGAGCAGCGCGACAAAGCAGGCGGCCATGCTGGAAAGCACGACGATGCGGGCAAGCGTGGTTTTCTGCGTGTTGCTCCAGGTCGAATAGGACACGGGAAAAAACAGGAAGGTGACGAGCGGGATAAGATGCGGCGCATCCCGGACAAACGAGTTGTTGACGATGGACGCCAGGAGATTGGCGGCGCAGTAGGCATAGATCGCGACCGTCATCCAGATCATGGGCCGGTCGGCGTTGAAGCGCCTTTTCCCTAAAGCAATCAGCAGGGCGGACGAAAGGCCTCCGCAATTGAACACAAAGCTGACCACCGACCCCAGAACCGGTGGAAAAAAGAAGCAAAGGATGGAGAAGTAGTTGTTGATCCGCGAAGGCGAGAATTGCTGTGTGAGGGATGAAAGCCGGTTCAATTTTCGGGCTCGCTGTTTTCGGCAAGTGTCATGCGGCGGATCTTGTTTAGCGAAGTTGAATGCGCTCGCCTCGAAATTGCCCATGCCTCATAACGCGCTTGCCCGCTGCCGAAGCTGGTATAGCGGCCGCCCCCCGTTTTCGATAGTGTATCTGGTGGATTGCCACCGAAAATCGGCGGCAGGCGACGGTCGGCCAAGGGAAGTCGCTTGAAAGCCGTAGCCGGCCATTCAAGCAATATTTTCCCCGCGTTTTCTCGGTTGTTGAGCTTGCGGGCAGGAATTTCCGGGTTTGATGGTATCTGTGGAAAATTCATTCTCGAACCATGTGCGGCCGGGCCAGTCTTGCATTGTTCTTGACAACGGCGATCTGCTAGAACGCCGGCACGAGGAAGATTGTCCAGAAACAAGGCTCGAACCGGGCGCAAAAGCTCGATGATTTGAGGCAGGTCTTCTGTTGGAAATACGAAAGAACGCCCACGGTCCATGACAACAGCGCTTACGCATCTTCAGCGGCTTGAGGCCGAGTCCATCCATATATTCCGCGAGGTTGCGGCCGCCTTTGCCAAGCCGGTCATGCTCTATTCGGTCGGCAAGGATTCATCCGTGTTGATGCATCTGGCGATGAAGGCGTTTTATCCCGCCAAGCCGCCATTTCCCTTTCTTCACGTCGACACGACGTGGAAGTTCCGCGAGATGATCGCCTTTCGCGATCAGATGGCGCAGAAACTCGGCTTCGATCTCCTGGTTCATGTCAACGAAGACGGCGTGCGCGACAACATCAATCCGTTCGACCATGGTTCGAACACCCACACCCATGTCATGAAGACCGTGGCGCTGCGCCAGGCGCTCGACAAATACGGCTTCGACGCGGCCTTTGGCGGCGCACGTCGCGACGAGGAGAAATCGCGCGCCAAGGAGCGCATCTTTTCCTTCCGCAATGCCCAGCATGTGTGGGA